>JAFGTL010000803.1 GCA_016934125.1 Candidatus Hydrogenedentota bacterium | reverse complement strand
ACGCCCGTGAACGGGGGCTGTGTCCTCCGCCGGAGACGCTGGTGCGGCCTCATCCCGATTGGCGGAATGCCTTGGCGCCCAAGGGTGCGGCGGGCCCGGAACTCACACTCGCCACCGCCGGGAAGACGGATTACGCGATCCTGCTCCCGGAGACGCCCACCACCCAGGAGGAGAAGGCCGCGGCCGATGTCGCGCTGTGGCTGGATTCTATGACGCATGCCGCGTTTCCCATCCTGTGGGAGAGTGGGGGAGAGGGCCCTGCCAAGGCCATCAGCGTGGGCCGCACGGCCCGGCTGGCCGCGTCCGGCCTGCCCGAAGCCGCCGCCGATCTCGGCGGGGAGGGTTACGGCATCGCCGTCAAGGGCGATACCCTCTTTCTCTGGGGCGGTGACACCCGCGGCCCCGTCAACGCCGTGTACGCCCTGCTCGAGGAAGATCTCGGCTGTCGCTGGTATCACCGCGGCTCCGTCACGATCCCGGATGCCCCCACCTTGACGCTCCGCCCCGTGCCGCGCACTTTTGCGCCGGTGCTCGAGATTCGCGATCCCTTCTACTGGGACGCCTTTGACGCGACGTGGTCGCTGCGGAACCGCACGAACGCGCCGAGCGCCCGCGTGCCGGACGCCTGGGGCGGCCGCATGGACTACGTCAGCGGCTACTTCGTCCACACCTACGGGCGTCTCGTTCCGCCCGACAAGTACTTCGACGAGCACCCCGAGTACTACTCCGAGATCAACGGAAAACGCGTGCCGCGTCAGCTCTGCGTCACCAACCCCGACGTGGTCCGCATCGCCATCGAGAACGTGCTCGAGGCGTTGCGCAACGAGCCCAGGGCCGAGTTGATCAGCGTGTCGCCCAACGATGGCACCGGCTACTGCGACTGTGAGCGGTGCCGCGCCCTCGACGAGGCCGAGGGCAGCAAGTCGGCGTCCCTGATTCAGTTCGTCAACGCCGTGGCCGACGCCGTCAAAGACGAGTTCCCGAACGTGAAAATCTCGACGCTCGCCTACCTGGACACCGTCCAGCCACCGAAGACGATCCGGCCCCGCGAGAACGTGGCCATCCGGCTCTGCACCGATCGGCACGCGTGGAGCCATCAGTTCGAGTTCGTCACGGAAACCCAGGAGTTCCAGACGGCCCTTCGGGCGTGGGCCGACATCGGCGCCACGATCCACATCTGGGATTACACCGTCAACTACAGCCACTATTCGATCCCCATGCCCAACATGCCCATCGTGACGCAGAACATGCGGTTCCTCATCGATCACAATGTGCGTGGCATCATGCTCCAGGGCGCTTACCAGAGCCCGGGATCCGCGCGCGGCCCGATGCGCTGCTGGGTGTGGGGCAAACAGCTTTGGGATCCCAAGCTGAACACGCGCGCCCTCATCCGCGACTTCACCTATGGCTTCTATGGCGCTGCCGCCGAACCCATGCACGAGTACGATGAACTGTGCTGGCGCACCTGGGAACTCGAGCACTTGTCCGCCATGCGCGCGGATCGCACCATCCGGTATCCGCCCACGGCCAAGTTCATCACGCCTGAGTTCGTCGAGACCGCCAGCGCGCTGTTTGAGCGCGCCGAAGCCCTCGCCGGTGACGGCGAGACGCTGCGCCGCGTCCAACTCGCGAAACTGGCGATCTTGTATCTCAAGGCCGCACGCGGCCCCGCCGAATATCGGGACTACGCCCGCATCATCGACGAGTTCGAAGCGATCGCGACGCGCGAGCATGTCACCCACCTCTGGGAGGGCGGGGGGGCGCAGGTGGCCGAGAAGATCGAGTACTGGCGCGGGCTCGAAGCGGCCCAGACGGCCGAGATGTCCGCGTTGGAAGTCGGCGATGTCTGGCAGTTCAAGCCCGATCCCGACAACGTTGGCGTCGAGCAGGCCTGGTTTGCCCGCGATGTGGCCGACTTGGACTGGGCCCGCGTGCGGTGCGACATCGGGCAGGGATGGGAGAGCCAAGGCTTCGCCGAATACACGGGCTACGGCTGGTATCGGGCCCGGTTCGACGTGCCCGCCGCGATGGAGCAGGCGCCGAACCTGATCCTCTTCTTTGCGGCCGTCGACGAGGACGCCGAGGTGTACATCAACGGCCGCCGTGCGTTCGAGCATACCTGCGAGTCCACCGGGCTGACGCCGGATCAGATCTGGAACAGGCCGTTCGCGTTCGATCCGCGGGAGTACCTCAAGTTCGGCGAGGAGAACCTGATCGCCGTGCGCGTCTACAACCGGTTCGCAATGGGCGGCATCTACAAGCCCGTGCACCTGATCCGAAGCGACAAGGCCGTGAAGCCCGACTACCTGGAAGACCTCATCCGCGGCACGGAGTGAGGCGGCATGGGGGGAAGACATGAGAGGTCCATCGGATTGGCGTTTGATTGGTTTCTTGGCAGGCGTGTGCGTTGCTGGCGCGTGTTTGGGGACTGCGCCGCATCTTGCCTACGCCCAGGCGCCGGCCTACGCCCAGGTGCCGGCATCCTTCCGGATCGACACGGCCGATCTGCCCGATCAGATCAAGCCCGGACAACGCGTGATCGGGAACCTGGCGCTCTCCGTCGTCGAGCCGGGCGATCCGCCTTACACGAGGCCCTTCGCATCGTTCCGATCCCTCGTCGATCCTCAGGTTTCCGTCCGCCTGCCTGCCGGGCAGCACACGCCGTGGAAATGGCCCGGGCCGCACGCTCCCGGCGACGTGTTGCGCGTTGCCTTCACCCTCGATGTGCCGCTCGATGCCCCGGCAGGGCCAGCCGAATTTCAGTTCCAGGTGGCCCGCCATCCCGAAGGAGAAGGCTGGCAGTACGCGTCGATCCAGAGCGGCGAAGGCCCCGCCTCCTCGACGGCCCGCTGGAAGACCGAGGTGGTTGCGGCCGCGTCTCCTGTTCCCGATGAGGGCCGCGCTGCCGTGCCGTTTGTGGTGCCGGGCATGGAGCCGCCCGCGATCGACGGCCGGGTTTCGGTCGAGGAGTGGGCTCGCGCGGGGCAGATCGATGGGTTCGTCGAGAACCTGCATGGCGGGGCGCCGGCGGCGGCTACGCGGGCCTGGGCCGGCCACGATGTTGAGTCCCTCTACATCGCCGTGGTGTGTGAGGAGCCTGCCCTCAGCGAGGTGACGTCCCGCACGTTCAGCAAACGCGATGGCGCCGTGTGGAACAACGAATGTATCGAGGTGTTCGTGGATCCCCAAGCAGATCGGGCAAGCTACATCCACTTCCTCGTCGATATCCTCAACCAGCGGCACGATGCCCTCGGCTCGGACTACTACGGCTACAACCCCGACTGGCAGAGCGCCGTTACCCAAGGGGACGGCCAGTGGGCCGTCGAGATGGCGATCCCGTTCCTGGCGCTGGGCACGCCGCCGCCCGAGCCGGGCCAGTGCTGGTTCGCGAACCTGTGCCGCGAGCGCAAAGTCGTCTCCGAACTCAGCGCGTGGCGGGCCACCCGCGGTTCCTTCGCGGCGCCCGGGCGGTTCGGCACGTGGGTGTTCGACTCGCTGAAGGCCTTCCTCGAGGCCGAGGCGGGCCATGTTGCAGAACGTCCGATGGAGTTGCCCCAGGAACTCGCCTCCGAGGCCGAGGCCTGGCAGCAGCGGTTCACCGCGTGGCGAACGCGTATCGGGGTGATGGATGACGGCGCCGCGGCACGCGAGTTCGGCGTGTTGGCGGGCGAGCTGGACGGCCTTCGCGATGAACAGGACAAGTTGCTGCTTCAGGGGGCGCGGATCGCGGGCGAGTCGTTCTGTGTCGCCCGGGCCTGGCCCTATGAACGTTTCTCTGGCGCCGCCTCGCCGCAGGACAGGCCGTGCGGGCCCGTGGACGTCACCCTCCTGCAGAAGGAATGGCTCGATCTCGCCTGGAACATGACGAACCTGAGCGATCGGCCGGTGGTGGTGCGCTGCACCACCCGCTACAACCAGGATGGCCACGGCGCGGAGCGTCTTCGCCTCGGGATTCCCGGCTTGCAGACGATCTGGCACGAGGCCCTGCCCGTCGCGGCCGCGGACGGTTCCGTCGTCTATGACGCCCTCGCGCCGCGGCCCGCCGGTATTCTCCATATCGCGCCCGGACAAACCGGGCAGATCTGGTTGAGCGTGCGCGCACAGGAGGCCGGTGCCGCGGCCCTGTCCGGGCAAATCGTCATCGAGCCGATTGATGGGAGCCCCGGCGAGCCCGTGTCGATTCCGCTCGCCGTGCACGTTCTCGAGGCCGCTCTCCTCGCCGGCCGTTCGCTGCACACGTTCACCTGGAACCTTCTCATGCCCGAGTTCTGCGAAACCCGGCCCGAATGGTGCCGGGCCCACTATGAGGACTTGGCCGCCCATGGCGTCGACGTCGCCATGATCCACCGCCTTCGCATGCTGGGCGGCGTGAAGGCCAATGTCGACGGCGTCCTCGTCGAGCAACCCGACTTCGCCATGCTCGATCGGTTCCTCGAGCAGACGATGGATCTGTTTGATCAGTATTTCCTCACCTGCGACATCTGGGAGAAGGGCCGCGTCCGTCGCGACTTCATCGGCCTCGACTTCGAGTCACCCGAGTATGAGAAGGCTTTCAAACAATGGCTGCGCCTCGTGCTGGACAAGCTCTTCTCCCACGGGCTGACGTACGAGCGCTTCATGCTGAATCCCTACGACGAATCCCTCGACGCGCGCTGCCGCGCCATTGCGCGCTGGGTGAAGGAGGTCGATCCGAACGTCCGCATCGTCATCGACTGCAGCACGCCGGATCTCGACGAGGCCCGGAAGATGGATGCCTTCACCGACGTGTGGATGCCGCACTTCAAGACGTTTTTCCCGGATGACATGAAGGCGTTTCACGAGCTTGTCATTGCCACCGGGAAGCCCCGCTGGTGTTACTACTACTCGGAAGGCTCCAACGACAAACTCCAGGATCCCACCCGCCATTACCTCGCCAAGTTCTGGTGGGCGTTTGACGTCGATCTCGCAGGTGTCGCCTATTGGGCGCAGCAGTACTACGGCGATCCCTGGTATCGCGCGGCGTATCGCAATGCCTACGATACCTCTCTCGTCTATCCGGCCGAGTCCGGCCCGATGCCCTCGCGCCGCTGGCAGGCTTGGCGCCGGGGCTGGCAGGATCACTGCCTGTTATCGCTCGCGCGCGAGCGGTGCCGGCAGGACACGTCCTCCGGCTCGCTGGCCCGGTTCGATGAAGTCGTGGACGGCGTCGTTGCCGTTCCAGGCGATCCCAACCTGCGCGAAGAGGCCCGCGGGTGGCTCAAGGCGATCGTGGCCGACGGCCCGTGAGGAAGAGGACATGTGCACCAGGAACACGAAGCGCGAGCGTGCCGGCGCGGGATACAGCGCGCGCCGCACGTTTCTCAAGAATGCGGCCCGGGCACTGGCAGGCGCGGGTGCCGCGCTGGCGCTGGGCAGCGGATGCGAAACCATGACACACGATCGATCGCATGCAGACGGCTCAGGCCCCTTCTTCCGCACACGCGGCGTCGTGGTTGTCCCCGAGGACATCGCGTCGTGGAATTGGCCGGAGAAAGCGAAGGAGGCCGGCCTTACGACCATCGCCACCCATCCGTTTCCGGCCGAAGTGGAAGCGTTCACGGCCACCGATGAGTGGCACGCGTTCCAGGAAGCCTGTCGTCGGCTCGGGCTTCACATCGAGCACGAACTCCACGCCATGGGCGAGTTGCTTCCGCGCGATTTGTTCGACAGGAACCCCGACATGTTTCGCATGGATGAGCATGGCGATCGCGTGCCCGACTGGAACCTGTGCGTTCACTCACCGCAGGCCATTGAGGTGGTGTGCGAGAATCTGATGCGATACGCGGGCAAGCTGCGCCCCACGACAGGCCGCCACTTCTACTGGATCGATGACGGAAGGCCCATGTGCCGGTGTCCAGAGTGCCGGGGACTCACCGATTCCGAGCAGGCCCTCCTCCTAGAGAATCACATGGCCGATGCGATCCGGCGGGCCTATCCTGGCGAGACGGTCGCCCACCTCGCCTACCTGCGCACGCTCGACGCGCCGGCCCAAGTGCGGCCGCATCCCGGGGTGTTTCTGGAATGGGCGCCCATCACGCGCCGGTTCGATCGCTCCATCGCCGATCGCGATGCCCATGGCGATACACTGGACTCGCTGGCCGCGAATATCGAGGTGTTCGGCGCCGACGGCGCCCAAGTGCTCGAGTACTGGCTTGACGAATCGTTGTTCTACCGCGCCCAACGGCCCCCGGAGCTCGTCAAGATCCCCTGGCACGCGGACGTATTCCACGAGGACGTGGACACGTATGCAGGGCTCGGCGTCCGGCACATCACCTCGTTCGGCGTCAAAGTCAACGGCGAGTACGTGTCTCGCTTCGGGGAGCCGCCGTTGAACGAGTACGGCAGCTATCTCGCCGGGTGGCGTCCGCGCTCACGCTGAGCCCGGTTTCTGCGCGCTCCGCTGGATCCACCGTGCGAGGGTTTCGGAGAGGGCCTCCGAATCGATGGGTTTGGTAAGGTAGTCATCCATTCCCGCCGCGATGCAGCGCTCACGAGCCACGGCCTCCTCGCTTGCCGTCATCGCGATCACCGGCGTGTGCGCCGTGTTCCCTTCCCGTTGCCGGATCAGCGCCACGGCCTCATATCCATCCATCTCGGGCATCTGGCAGTCCATGAGCACCGCCCCGTAGTCGGCCGAGTCGAGCGCCTCCACGGCCTCGCGCCCGTTCGCGGCCACGTCTACCCGATACCCGTGCCGCTCGAGCATCTTCGAGATGATCTTCTGGCTGAGCGTGCTGTCCTCGGCGAGCAGAATCCGTTTCCCGCTTAGCAGTCCACACATGGCCGATGCCTTCGCGACGCGGGGTGCTCGCCGGGCGATTCCGTCAGCCGGAACGCACCACCGCCTTCCATCATCTCGAACCTGCCATCGATGACGCGTGCGCCCATGCCTGCCTCCCTGGTTCGTTGCGCGCCTCGCTCGTCCTCACGTGTAACACCCGGAGTCCCGGATTGTATAGTTGCTGGTCCCTGAAAGTACAACGCAAAGGAGTAGATTGATATGCCTACGTTTGATTTGTGCGCCCTGTTGGGCTTGTTCGAGCCGCTGTTCTCGATCATCGAGCAGCTTCTTGGGTGGTTCGGGCTGGAGATCGACATCATGGATCTGTTTGGCTGCGACGACTAGTCCGGGCAGCACCGCCATTCTGCCGGGGGGGAGCGTACACCTTGCGGGGCTCCTCCCCGGCGTTCATTGCCGGCTTCGACTCCGAAAGCGGGCCTCCCGCTACGTGATGGAGAGGCCCTCCTGTTTTACGGCTGCCTGCAGCGTGGCGAACTCCGTCTCCAACCTCGCGATGAGGACGCCCACTGACACCATGTTGCCTTCGCGGCCGGCGGCTTCGAGCCGCTCGGCCACGGCATGCATCGCCGTGGCACCGACGTTCGCCGTCACCTCCTTGACGGCCTGCGCCTGGCGCTCGACGTGTCCGCCATCCTTCTCGCTGGCGGCGTTCCTCAACACGGTGCACTGAGCGGGGAAGTCTTCGATGAACGTTGTCAGGATTTCGCGACACAGATCCGCGTCGCCGTCCAGACGCTCAAGCAAGTCCGCTCTGTCGAGCACTGAACTGGCCGTGCCCCGGTTGGCAGCCGGCCCCAGGAGCCGGGCGAGCAGTGTGGAGAGCTCATCGATGTTCACCGGTTTTGTGAGGTAGCCGTCCATCCCCGCATCGAGGCAGCGCTCCCGATCGCCCTTGAGTGCATGCGCCGTCATCGCGACGATCGGGATGTGCCCACCCGAGTTCGCCTCCCGTTGGCGGACGGCCCGCGTGGCCTCGAACCCGTCCATCTCCGGCATCTGCACATCCATCAATACCAGATCGTACGCGCCCTGCTCGAGGGCGGCCAGCGCTTCCACGCCGTTTGCCGCGGCATCCGCCCGGTATCCCTGCTTCTCCAGGATCTTCAATGCCACCTTCTGATTCACGGGATTGTCCTCGGCGACGAGAATGCGGCGCCGGTTTCGCTCCTCTGCGAGCAGTGTATGCCGCGTGATCAGGGCGGGCGGCCGCTCCCCCTCGTCGGCCCCCGCGAAGAGCTGCACCAGGCACGAACGGAACTGGGTAGGCTTGACGGGCTTCGTCAGATACGCGGCGAAGCCCAGCTCGTGCAGCCGCGCCGCGTCGCCCCGCCTGCCGAACGAGGTCAGCATCACCAGCCGCGTGCCGGCCAGCCCCGGCTCCTCCTTGATGAGCCGCCCCAACTCGTCCCCGTCGGTGTCCGGCAGCATCCGATCCAGAATCGCCACATCGAACCGCTCGCCGCGCGCGGCGGCGCCGCGAAGCCGCACCAGGGCCTCCGCCGCGCTCGATGCTTCCTCCGCGCGGCAGCCCCACATGCTCAGATACTCCGTCATGATGCGCCGGTTCGTGGCGTTATCGTCGACCACCAGGATGTGACGCCCCGCCACGTCCGCCGCTCCGGGGGCTCGCGTCGGCTCTGTGTCCCGCTGTCTGCCGACGGCCACGGTGAACCAGAACGTCGAGCCCTGTCCCGGTTGGCTTTCCACCCCGATCTCCCCGCCCATCATCTGCACCAGTTGCCTGGAGATGGCCAGTCCGAGCCCGGTTCCGCCGTACCGGCGGGTGGTTGACGCGTCCACCTGCGAGAACGACTGGAACAGATGGGGAATCCGTTCTGGGGGAATCCCGATACCCGTGTCGCTCACCGCAAACCGGATCGTGGCCGTTGACTCATCCTGCGTCTCCAGGGACACACGGATGACGACTTCGCCGTCCGGCTCTGTGAACTTGAACGCGTTTCCGGCCAAGTTCATCAGCACCTGCCGCAGCCGGCCCGGGTCGCCGCGCACGAATGACGGCACATTGGCCTGCACGAGACACGCAAACTCGAGCCCCTTCTCCTCGGCCTTCACTGAAAGGACGTCCATGACCTCCTCGACCGCCGCGCGCAAGTCGAAATCAATCGTCTCCAGCTCGAGCTTGCCCGCCTCAACCTTCGAGAAATCCAGAATGTCATTGATGAGCGCCAGGAGCGAATCCGCTGAAGTCCGCACTGTTTCCGCGTACTCCCGCTGCTCCTCGTCGAGCTCCGTGTCGAGCAGAAGCCCCGTCATGCCGATGATGGCGTTCATGGGGGTGCGGATCTCGTGGCTCATGTTGGCCAGGAACTCGCTTTTGGCGGTGTTGGCCACTTCCGCCTCTTGGGCGAGGCGGTTCGCCCGCGCCACGGCCTTCTCCAATTCGTGTTTCGCGTGTTCCGCTGCGTCCTTCGCCTCCCGCACGGCCTGATCGGCCCGGCGCCGTTCGGTGACGTCGTGGCCGACACAGAGCACGCCCTCTACCTGGCCGTCTTCATCCAGGATGGCCTTGTTCGTCCACGCGATCCAGACGCGCTCCCCGTTCCGCAGCATGTTCTCGCTCTCGTTCGCCTCGTAGCGGCGGGGCGTGCGGCCGATGTCCAGGATCATCGGCGTTGTATCGCGCCCTTCGCTGTTCCGCTCCGGGACGATGGTCCCGACCACGTTCCGGCCCAGGATCTCCGCCTCGCTGTATCCGAAGAACTTCTGCGCGAACTCGTTGAAGAAGGTCACATTGCCCCCGCGATCCATGCGGATGATGATGCTGTTCGCGTGCTGCACGAGTTCCCGGTATTTCTGCTCCTCCGCCCGGAGCGCCGCTTCGGCGCGCTCCCGCTCCGCCACCTCCTGCTCCAATT
>JAFGTL010000802.1 GCA_016934125.1 Candidatus Hydrogenedentota bacterium | reverse complement strand
GGCCACACAGCCACCCAACGGATACGCATTGCGTACGCACGGATAGCCGGGCCGCTCTTGCCTTACGCGCCGCATCCGGAGTTACGAGACGATTTGAGGCGTTGGAAAGCCGTTGAATTCCGCGCCGCCGACCGGTACGGTCTCCGATGACATCTCCGCGTCGGGCCGGAACGTGCGAGCAGGCGCCTGGGATGGCGCCCCTCGCCGATGAAGGAGTCGAACCCGTGAAACGCATGCCCCATCTGCCTCTCCTCGCGATGGCGTTCTCGATGGCCAGCGTCATTGCGAATGCAGCACCGGCCGCCGCGGGGTCGCCGGGCGCACCGTACAGCCTGCCGCTGACGGTTACATCCGATCTGTCCTTGCCCAAGGTCCCGATGGACCCCACGATCGATTTCGGCAAGGCGATCGAAGAGGCGCACCTCCCGGGGGTACTCGACCCGAACTCGATCCGGGTCATCGATCTGGCGTCCGGGCAGGGCGTGCCCTGCGCCATCTCCGAGGACTTCGCATACGGCGACGCGGGCCGCGTGGAATGGGTGATCGACGATCCGGGCCACAACCGGTTCGCTATCCGGTTCCGCACAAGCGCGTCCCGGCCCGCCCGGGATTCGGCCGCGTACACGCCCCTCATCGGCGTGGGTGACCTGCTCCGCTACAACGCCAGCGCGCCCCGCCCCATTGCGCTCCCCTACCTGAGCGGCCTCGTTGACTTGACCGGCGACGGCCACCTGGACCTTGTCGGGTGCTGGAACTACGCGTACCGGCCCGGATGGCCTTGGGATGGCGCCATCTGCTATCCGCGCACGGAGGAAGGGGATGGCTTCCTGTTCGGCGATCTCGTCCGCGTGCGGTACATGGACAAACCCGGCGCAGCCGAATTCAAACACATCAGCACCATCTACATGACGGCCGATTTCGCCGATCTCAACGGCGACGGCCTCGTGGATCTGGTCTCGTCCGAGAGCGGGCAGGACAGGATCCGCTTCTATCTCAATTCAGGCGAGCGCGATCCCGGGGGGATGCCGGTCTTTGTCGCATCGGGCTCGGTTCCCCGGCCGGCGGCCGCGTGGGGGCCCGTCCGCGCTGCGGATTTGAACCGGGACAGCGCCATCGATTTGGTCGCCTGCTCCGGGAATCCCGTCCGCACGTTCTATCTCCAAAACGGCAATCGCGAGGGGTGGCCCATCGAACCGGGCGACCCCGTCGATCTCGGCGTCGGGGAGGGCGCGTGCTTTTTCGATGTAGACAGCGACGGTGCCCTCGATGCCGTCTGCTTCGCAAAGCAGGACGGCGTCGTGGTCAACGAGCGGCACTTGGTGTGGCACCGGAACCTGGGCGGCGACCCGCCCTCGTTCGGGCCCCCGGCACCGGTTCCGGGGGCCGCTCCCGACTGGCCCGGCAGCGTCGCGGCCGTGGACGAAGAGCCCCGGCGCGGGCTGATTGTGACCGAGCGGGTGGGTCAGGCCGTAGTTTTCTACCGGCACGTGCCCGGCGAGGCCCGGTTCGAGCGCGAGGCGGAGGCCGCGTCTCTCTCGGCGGTGATGGCGCTGAGCGATCAGGCATGGCCGTGGGCCTGCGACTGGGACGGCGACGGCGACCTGGACCTGCTTGTCGGCGGTGGCTACGGATGGCCCCGCATTCTCATGAACGAGGGGACCGCCGCGGGGCCGGCTTACGCGCCCCCGCAGCGCATCCTATCCGACGGCCAACCGATTCGTATCGTCCGCAACGAGGTGCTCGGCGAGCCGTTCCATTGGCATGACATGGGATACCCGTATCCCGTCTACGCCGATTGGGACGCGGATGGCTTTCCCGACCTTATCCTCCCCAACGAGACGAACCGCATCTTCTGGTATCGGAACAGGGGCACCCGGCAGTGCCCCGAATTCGGCGCACGGCGCCAACTTCTCGTCGACGGCTATCCGGATTCACCCGCCTTGCGGAAGCTGTCCGCCGAGCGCGCCCTCGATTCCGAGGATCCCACCTACCCCCTTGAAGCGGAACGGCCGTTCTGGTGGCGCACGGGCGCGGGCATCGCCGATTGGAACGACGACGGGCTTCTCGATCTCATCACCCACGACGGGCATACGCGCAAACTCACGCTGTTCACCCAGTACCGCGACACCGCAGGCACCCTCCGCCTCAAGAAGAACGGGCCGCTCCACATGGCCGACGGACGCCTCATCGATGATGCCGTGGTGGAGCGTTCGGCCCACTGGACGGAATCGTTCCGGTGCGTGGACTGGGACGACGACGGCCTCTTGGACATCGTCTACAGTTGCGCAGGCACGGCCCCATCTCATGGCAGCATCTACCTGTTGCGCAACGTGGGCGCCCCCGAGTCCCCCGCCTTTGATACGCCCCGCACATTGCGCTGTTTCGGCGATCCCATCAAGGTGACGAACCACGGGCCCCATCCCTGGGTCGGCGATCTGAACGGCGACGGCAAGCCCGACGTGCTCACCTGTGTCGAATGGAGCGTCTACCCCTTCTTCAGTCATGCCGCCATCGAAATGGCGGCGAGGCCCACCTACGAGCTGGGCCCGGTGAGCGTCGCAGGATCGCCCTCCGGGGGGCCGCCTTGAACGCGAGCGGCCCCTTCGAGACAATGGCTTGCACGCGATATGCAGGCACCGGAGGAGGATTCGTCTCATGACACGCCCTCGAGCGGAGCGACACAGCCGGCGGGAATTCATCACACGAACCGGCGCCGCGGCGGCGGCGGCCGCGGGGGCCTCGTGCTCGCATGGCGCGCAAGGGCGTGCCGGGAAGGGGGAACCGATGGCCCGGCCGAATATCATTCTGTTGGTGACGGACGATCAGCGGTGGGACGCCATGAGCTGCATGGGGCGGCCGGTGATCCAGACGCCCAGCCTGGATCGGCTCGCCGGCGAGGGCGTTCTGTTCGAGAACAACTTCTGCACCACCTCGATCTGCTGTTCGAGCCGCGCCACCATTTTCACGGGCCTCTACACGCGCTGCCACGGCATCGTCGATTTCGGGACGCCGCTGTCCGACGAGCAGTTCGCGCTGAGCTACCCGGGCCTCCTCCACGAGGCCGGATACCTCACCGCGTTTGTCGGGAAATGGGGCCTCGGCGGCCCCCTTCCCGGGGAGCAGTTCGACTTCTGGACGGGCTACAGCGGACAAGGGCGCTACTTCGCCAAGGATGACGACGGCAGCCCGCATCTGACGCGGCGCATGGGCGACGACGTCGAGCATTTCCTACGGACGTGCGGCTCCAAGTATCCCTTCTGCCTGTCCGTGAGCTTCAAAGCGCCTCACGTCCAGGATCAGGATCCCCGCCAGTATCTCTACGATCCCGCCTTCGGGGATCTGTACAAGGACGACGCGATCCCGGTGCCGAAAACGGCCTCGCCGGAGTACTTCGAGGCGCTTCCGCCGCTCCTGCGCGATTCCGAAGCGCGGCGGCGCTGGGAGATGCGGTTCTCGACGCCCGAGAAGTATCAGGAGTCGGTGAAAGGCTACTACCGGCTGATCAACGGCGTCGATGCGGTGGTGGGGCGGATGCTGGCGACGCTCGCCGAACTCGGCTACGACGAGAACACGGTGATTGTGTATACGTCCGACAACGGGATGTATCTCGGCGAGCGCGGATTGGCCGGGAAGTGGTTTATGCACGAGGAATCGATCCGGGTGCCCCTCATCATCCGCGATCCGCGGCTGCCGCACGGGCGCCGGGGCGCGCGGCGGGCCCAGATGACGCTCACCAACGATCTCATGCCCACGATCCTCGATCTCGCCGGCGTTGACGCGCCCGCGAATCTCCAGGGCCGCAGCCTGCGCCCGTTGCTCGAGCGGGGCCGCGTGCCGTGGCGGTCGGACTGGTTCTACGAACACCCCTTCGAGCACGCGCGCATTCCGCGGAGCGAGGGCGTCCGGACAGAACGGGAGTCGTACGCCCGCTACCTCGACACGGATCCGCTCTACGAGGAACTCTACGATCTCGCGAAGGATCCCGACGAAACACGCAACCAGGCGGCGGATCCGGCGCATGCCCCCGCTGTCGACGCGTTGCGCGGCCGGTGGCAGGCCTGGCGCGACGCCTTGGCCGCGTGGCGGCCCGATCCGGCGGCGGCCTGGGCCGAACCCACCTGACGCGGCGGCCGGCGTCACCGGCTGAGGCGGAACAGGGCCACGTCTTCGAGCTTTTCTGCGCGCCAGACAAGGCCGTCGGGGCCATCGACGGCTTTGATGGACTCGACGCCGCCGGCGGTGATGCGCTCGACGCGCCCGGCCTTGAGCCATGGCAGCGGCGGGAACGTGAAGGCCACATCCTCGGCCGGCTCGGGGAAGAACCCCTCCTTGTCGCAGCGGTAGCCTTCGTTTACTACCACCACGAGGGCCGCGTCCTCGCCGCAGATCAGGGTGCGCACCCACAACGCTTCAGGGCACGATGTGGTGGCCCACGCGATGGGATGGGCCAGGTTGAGTTCGCCTTCGACGCGGCGCAGGGCGCGGCTCATGTCGCCGATGGCGGCCCACACCTCGGGCAACTCGGTGCTGCCGTGAAACACGAGGCTGCCGCCCGCCTCGGAGGAATCGATAAACGACCACAACGCGCGGGCGCCGCAGCCGACGGCATACGCGATCTGGATGCGGATTTCGGCGGGCACGGGCGGCCGCCCGAGGCCGCGGACGCGCTCCGGATCCGTGAACGCGTCGAAGCCCTTCTCGAGCAGTTCGGCGCGGCCTACGTAACGGCCTTGCGGAATGCCGAATTCCTCCCAGCAGCCCTGGTAGATGAAGCCGAAGGGACGCGGGGCGGTGGCGCGTTTGGCGTGCGTCGCGCAGTCGCGCAGGAACTCGAGCGATTCGCCTACCGTCACGGGGTAGCAGTCGGGCGTGGTGATGTCGGCGATGGGGCCGTATACGTAGTAGTTGGCGGGCGTGAACGTGAGATCGAGGGTGAGGAGCACGGGTGTAGCGGGATCGGCCGCGAAGCAGCGGGCCGCCTCGTCCACCATGGCGGGGGCGAGCGTGCCGATCCGCTCGCCCATGGGCAGATCCTTGCCGGCCGAGAAGTCGTGGCAGTCGGGCTCGTCCTTCAGGCAGTAGCCGTAGAGGGCCGGATGGCCACGGGTTCCTTCGGGCGGGTTGCCGGCGCCGATGTAGAAGGCCGGGCGGATTCCGAGGGCGTGGGCCGCATCCAGCGAGGCCGTGTCGAGGGCGCCGAAGCTGTAGAAGCTCGTCAGGCCGTTCTGGGCTTGGCGGGCATAGTCGGCCGCGCCGAAGGTGCCGAACACGGCCGGCCGGGCGATTGTGCGTAACGCCGCGCCCGCCGCCGCCCCGCCGCCCCGCGCCACCCAGGTGTGGAGGGCGCCCTCGGCGAGGGGTTCCGGTAACTCGACGACGCCGACACACAGCCCGCCGGCATAGCCCTTGCCGAGCCAGCGGACGCGCGCCGGGGTGTCCGGTGCGTCCATCAAGACAGTCTCCGGCAGAGGCGCGTCCTGCGCGTATTGCTCGATGTAGAGGAACATTTTGTGCCGATCGGGCGAGAAGGCCGTCGATTCGATGCGGAACGCCGGCCCGTCCGGCGCGACTTCGACGGTTTCCTTCGCCCCTGTCGAGAACGCGACATCGAGCGTGCCGGGCGCGTCGAGCGTCTTCCGCAGGCGGAGGGCCACCTCGACGAACCCGCCGGCCGGGGCTTCGGCCGGGAGGGCGCGCCACCACACCGCGCGGCGCGCGTCGAGCAGTTCGTCGATTGGCACGCCGTTCCACCGCAGGGCCGAGACGGACGCCGGGCCCGGCGAGGGATTGCGCAGGTAGGCGTACACGGTGGCGCCGGCCAGGGCGTGATCGGACTTCGCCCGGTTAATGTCGTCGTTGCCCTCTTGCCAGGGCCAGGGCTCGCGCGGATCGTTGACGCAGTACGCCGCGTTACTCCATGCCGGCGCCGCCGCCGTGCAGAGGGCCGCATACCCTCCGGCGAGCACGCCCGCCGCAATCAATCGAAGCATCATCTTCCTCCCGGTTCAGCACAATCGCGGCGCGCGGAAGCCGCAGCGCTCCGCGCGCCGATAGAGTGTAGCGTATAGCGCAACGGTGAGGCGACAGGGCCGGCCGTGCGCTACCGCGCGGCCATCTTCGTGGCCTCGCGGATAACCTCGAGTCCGTTCAGCACGGGCGGGGCCGTGCCCGGCGCCGGAACGAACTCGATGGCGAGATCCGTATCCACCTCGATGCCGCGGAACTCCTTGACGAGCCCGGCATCGGCGCCGCCCGCTTCGGCCGCAATATCGAAGCCCTCGGCCACGGTGTGTCCCTGGAGCTTCACGTCGAACACGCGCCCACCCGGCTCGCCGATCTCGGTGTCGACGAAGTAGAGCCGCACAGTGTAAGTGGCCGGGCCTTGCCCGGCGTCGAGGAGGGGGACGCGGCACGCGGTGAGCCCGCGGCAGCCCGACGCGAAGATCCATGGCTGCGCTTGGGCGGCAGCGGATGCGCCGGCCGACACGAACCCCTTGAATTCGCGGCGGAAATAGTCGGGCTCGCCGGCGAACTGCTCGTTCAGCGAGAAATCGACGCCATACGTCTGCCAACTCGTGCTGGGCGGGTGTGGGTAGGAGAACCAGAGCGTGCCGTCGTCGGCGCGCCAGTCGCCCGGGGCGCCGAAATTGACGGCCATGTGCTTGACGGGTTTCTGGGCGCCGTGCTGCACGTTGAGGGCCCAGGTGGTGTACTCGGCTTTGGGCGCCATGGCCACGCTGGTGCGGATGGGATACGAGCAGGTGCATCCGGCGCTCGCCTCGGGGAACAGGAGAAGCCCGTCGGCGGGAAGAAGGTTGATCCAGCAGCCGGGCCGGATGCCGCCGAAGGGCAGCATGCCCTGATCGCGCACGGTATCGTAATACCAGAGGAAGTAGCCGCGCAGGAAGAACATGTCGGCCGACGCGGAAGTGATGCTGCAGCAGTGGCCGGGGCGTACGAACTCCCACTCCTCGTCTTGCCCGGTGAGGGGATGGGGGCGCGTCTTGATGGCGCCGGTGCGGGCATCGCACGCGCGCGGTTCGATGAGGATGGTGTCGCCCATGATCACCGGGCGCCGGAGGTAGTTGAGCGGCCTCGACCACACGCAGCGGCCGTCCTCGGCCGCCACCGCGGTGATCCGCCGCCATTTCAGGGCGCCGTCGTTGAACAGGCCCCGATCATGATTGCTGAAGCACCCGAAGAAGAACACGAGGTTGTGGGTGTAGGCGAGTCCCATGCGATCGCCGCCGCATTCGGTGAGATCGATGACGCGATCCCAGCGGGGCGCGCCCGTGGCGGCGTCGAGGGCGAGCACGCGGCGCACGTCGGCGTGTTCGGATTCGTAGTGTGTCTCCGACTTCTCGACGACGCCCGTGGAGACGAGGGCTTCGCGCTGTTCGATGGCCGCAGCGCGTTCGGCATCCGAGACGCTGCATTCCGCGAGGAACACGGTGTTGTCGGCGATGGCGATGGCGGGGTGGGCGATGTCTCCGGCCTCGCGGATCCAGCGGACGTCGCCGGAATCCCTGTCGAGGGCGAAGAAGGCGTCGCTGGCCATGATGCGCTCGGTGACGGCGCCCTGAGGGCTGCGCACGCTGCCCCAGGCGGGGAAGCTCGTCATGCCGTGCCAGAGGGAGCCGTTGCGCTGGGCGTCCCAGAACGCGCGGTTGTTGACGCCTGGATCTTCGGCGAGAAGCTCGGCGGTTTGCTCGACGGATGGCGCGGTTTCGGCATCGCCCGCCACCTTCTGCCACCAGGAGGCGCCGTACTCCCTGTCGAGGGGCTTGGCGCGCGAGCCGAACACGGTGTCGCCCTGGCAGGCGAGGTAGCCCCAGCGGGCGGGCGCGCCATCGGCCCGGGGCGGCACGGCGTAGGTGGCGAGGGTGGCGCCGGTGGCCGGATCGAGTCGGAGGCATTGGGCGCCGGTGGCTACGTAGAGCCCTTCGGGCTGGACGGCCATGTTGCTCATGTCGGAATCGACGCGGACGCGGAGCGCGCCGGGGATGGCGCGTTGCCACAGGAGCACGCCGTTGTACGAGTCGTAGGCCATGACGAGGTTCTCGCCCTGGACGAACAGGCGGCCGTCGAGGGCGAGGGGGGCTGCGGCGCGGGCGTGGCGTTCCACCATACGCTCCGGGCCCGGTTCGCCGAACCAGAGCACGCCGAGGGGCCCGCTCACCCGGCGATCGCCCGAGCAGGCGGTGTTCGCCGTGTCGGCGTACTGATGCGTCCAGGCGCCGGCGCCTTCGAGGGGCCCGCGTTCGAGCATCACCCACCGGCCGTCCGAGGAGGTCTTGGGCGGGGGATCGATGGACGCCAGCCACGCGGTCGCGATGGACACGTCGAGGGGGGAAAGGGCCGGGGCCGGCCGGCCGAGGCAGATGCGGCCGCCGTGGGGCTTGAGCACTCGATACAACTCGTCGGGCGCGGCATCGACGAGGCCCGAGGTGAGCATCCGATCCGACACGATGAGGTTGGCGAAATAGCTGGCGTATGGGAGGGCGGACAGCGGGCTCGCGTCGAACGAGGCCCGGGTGCCGTACAGTCCCGCTTTGTCAAAGGCCTGCCGGGCAGCTGCGACGGCCTCCGGATCGGGATCGATGCCTACGATCTTCAGCTCAGTGCGCTTGGCCAGTTCGTAGGCGAGCCGGCCTTCGCCGCAGCCGTATACGAGGCAATAGCCCTTTGTCACGCCCGTGGCCGCGAGGATCTCCTGGGCGGCGGCCTCATAGAGCGGCGTCAGCGCATCTTCCGGATAGGGCGTTGCGGTGAGCGCGGGCGCGACTTCGCGGGCGGCTTCCCCCTTGGCGGTGAAACAGTGGATCCGGCCCGTGTCGGTGCTGACGAGGAGGCGGCCATTGGCGGCGGCGAGCCCGCACGCCATGCCCTGGACGGGCGCCGTCCACCGATCGTCGCCCGTCGCGGCATCGACGGCCATGACGCAGTCGTCGCCGCCGACAAAGAGCGTGTCGCCGGCGAGCATGAGGGCGTGGGGGGCCGGACACGGGCGGCGCCACCGATGCACGCCGTCCTCGACACGCTGCCGTTCCTGGGCGAGGTGATCGATCTGCTTCGTGAGGGAAGCGAGCCGGGCCTGGATCGCGCCGAGTTCATCCGCGCTCGCCTGGGCTTCCTTCTTCTTGAGGGCGTTCTGTTCATCCGTGAGCGGCTTCTGCTCGGCCACGATCCGATCGCGCCATTCGCTCGCCGCGCGGAACGCCGCGCGATCCAGGGCGCACAGTTCATCGAATTTCAGCATGTACGCGTACTTCTCGGTGACGACGAGGTGGAGTCCCGGAAACCATGCGTAAGCGTTGTCGTAGGCCTGCTTGCCGCTGGCCGTGTCGTAGGCGCGTTTGCCCTCGGTGCCGGCGATGAGCTGGCTGCCGGTGAGCAACACCCAGGTGCCGCCGATCTTGCCGCCGGGCGAGCAGTAGTATTCGAGGGCGCCCGTGTCGCGGTTGAACGCGGCAGGCATGGCGCGGCCGGAGGGCACGAAGAGCGTGTTCTCCGTGGCGAGGAGCGCGCCCTGGGGCGAGATCCCGCCGAACTCGAGCTTGTAGCCCGCCTGGCCGAACGAGTCGTTTTGCCAGCGCAAGGCGCCATCGTTGGCATCGACGGCCCAGAGGAAGGTGGTTTCGTGGGGGAACACGCCCGAGCCGAAGTAGGCCGTGCCGCCCTCGACGAGCACGCCCGTGCGGATGGGCCAGCGCGAGATCATCTTGCCCGAGCCGAGCAGTTTGTCATCGCGGTGGGCCGCGCGCCGTTTCCACACGAGCGAGCCGCCGTCGGCCCGAAAGCAGTACGCGTATCCATCGTCCGAACCGACGTATACCTTGCCATCGGCCACGGCAGGCGCGACGCGCACCGGCCCGCCCGTAAACGCCTCCCACCGCGGCCCGCCCGTGGCCGCATCGAGGCAGTACACCTTGCCATCGGCCGACGAGCCGAAGTACACGGCGTCGCCCACCGCGGCGACGTGATACGTCTCGTCGAACCGGACGCGCGCCTTCTCCTTGGCGGGATCCGTCCAGGCCGGCTCGGGCGGCAGCGGCGGCGTGAACGCCCACTCGAGTTGCAGCGGCGCGGACAATTGCTCCGACGTCGCGTTCGATCGCGCGTTATCGTGGCGGTAGGTGGGCCAGTCCTCGCCGGCCGCGATGGTGCATACGGCCATGGCGGCCGCGCATAGCGCCGCTACCCTCCATCCCGCGTTTCTACCGCAGATGCCTCGTCGATGCGCGATCATGGATTGCTCCTTTTCCGGCCGCGTCCGGCCACGCCCGGCCAACTCCGGCCACGTGCTGCGCCCAAAGGCCTTGACGTCCCCATAGTAGCACTTACGGGTTGGCGCGAAAAGCGCGGGGCGGCGGGGCGGGCAATCGCACTCAATCTCGCCGCAAAGACGGCCCCAATGCGTCGGGGCCCAGACTCGAACGCGAAAGAACGCGGGGCAAGACGGGACTCGAATTCCGAAAGCAGCCCATTTGGGCGCTGTTGTAGCAGTGGCCGAGCCCTGCGTGAAGGCCCCGGGAAAGGCGTGACGAATCCGGACGACACACGTCAGCGGCGTGATCACAGGCGCCCGGTGATGCCCCGAAGGGGGCATGACAGGCTTCGAGCCCGGGGTCAGCGAACCGCCGAAGGCAGCGGTGTTCCATTCGGGCGTTTCACGCCCTCGGGCACATAAGCAGTTCCGCGTCCGCGGAACTGCAGCAAGGGCGTTCGCCGGCGAGTATCACCCCGGGGAATCAACCGCATCACGCGAAGTCCACCCCTGTAAGGGTTGGACAAGACACACGGGCCTTGTGCCGAACCCCACGGGAGTTCGCGAACTCCTTCAGAGTTCAGTTCGCGAACTCCTTCAGAGGTCAGTTCGCGAACTCCTTCAGAGGTCGCGAGGCGTAGGGGCGCGGTGATCCCGGGGTGGCGCTCGCGCGTTCCGCGCGACGCTGACCCCGGGCTTGACGGGTTATTGCACCCCTTCGGGGGGCCGGGCGGGCAAGGGCGCTGCCCACCGAGACTGCGCGGAAGGGGGGGCTATCCCAAGCAGAGCCGCATCCACGGGACGCAGCCTAGACGTGTCCGACCCCCCGTTTTTCCCGCGGCCTTCGCGCGTGGCTCGCGCGCTCTTTCAGCGGATCCACTCGCTCACGTTCTTGGCCCAATTGCCCTGGAACGGGCGGGGCGTGGCCGCGTAGGCTAGGCGCTCTCCCGTGAAGCTCAGTTGCTGGTGAACACCACCTGGCCGTCAACCAGGCACTCGTGGCGGCCCGCAGGGCCGGGGGAATGATTCGCCTTTTCGTAGAGGAGCACAGACTCTTGCGGACTCGATATCGTCAAGCCGGGCTTGATGCCGTAGCTCGATTGCTCGTCCAGCCGATCGGGACTGGTTACGGCACTTCGGGATCCGGGGCACGAGAAGAGTCTCAAGTCGTTCACGTAGTCCGGATACAGCTCACTCAGCCTGTCCGGGAACCGGTCATTGTGTTCCTGCGCGTATGTGACGCAACCTGCGGCCAGTTGCTTCATGTTGTTGGCACATTGCGCCCGGATCGCTGCTGAAGTTTCACGCTCGGCGGCAGTCTGGCGCACGGGGGCGCCTCTGAAGCTCGCGGTTTTCGGCGTAGGGTACTTCGTGACGAAGATCGTGTGGACACGGCGGATCTCGTCGCCCCAGCCGTAGCGGGGATCGGCCCTGAGCCGGAAATCCAGACTCGGCTGCTCGTAGACAATGATCTCTTCGCCCTTGTGGGAGAGCGTGTGGTTATCCGTGTCGCCGTAGGCTGCGATGATCTCTTCAGCCGTGGCGCCCAGGCCGATGCCCTCGGGCGTTGTGCCGGTGAAGTCGCGATAGCGCCTTGCTACGTACTGGCCAAGGCTCCCGGATACCGAGACCACCCGGTTTCTCTCGTCGTCGTTGGTGCCGAACAGAACGGTCACCCCAAAGCTCTCCGTATACCACATGATACGCGGAAGGCCGTCTTCAGCCATCCGGACTTTGTCGGGCCGGCCCAGGGCTTGCCTCACTTCTTCGCTCGTCATGCCCAGCCGCACCGGGCCAATGCCGGCGCCTGGGACTACGGGCAGAGGCGGGGCCTGTTCGCTGGCGTCGATCACGGTGGGCGTCACGCCTTCGGGGAGCCTGACGGCCATCAGATCGGCCGCGATCTCGACGTTCCACTCGAAATCCTGCCTGGCAACGCCGCCTTCGAAGGTTTGGGTGACAGACACCGGCAAGCCGGTTGCCGAATCGGCGAGAAGCTCGACATCCTGGCGGAATCCGTCCCATTGCTCAAGATGGAGCACGCTGAGTTTCTGCCCTTTTTGCACTCGTTCATCGACGACTTCTACCGCGCCGCTCCGTTTTAGCACCTCGATCAGGGCATCGGCGGACGTAATCCTGGCCGAACTGCTGAGGTAGTCCTCGGCATTCAGGACGATCGTGGCCGTCGGTTCCCCGGGCTCGGCGAAGTCAACCGTGGTAGTCTTGTCGGGCTCAATCCACATGGTTTGGTGCGCGGGCTGGCCTTCGCCGCCGAAGTCGACGCGCGTCGCGTCCCCCGCCCAGTAGATGGTCATGGTGACCACTTCCGGCTCGCCGTTCCTGTCGGTCTGGATCGCCGCCCTGCAGACCATCGACGTGACATCCTTGAGCGCTTCTATCGTAGCCGCCAAGGCTTTCGGGGCGGAAAACTCGACAAGAAAGGTGTACGCAAGGAGTGCAAGACAGGCCATAGAGGCGGCCAGGACGAGTCTCATCTTCGCAGACATGGGGTTCTCCTTGGCGCCGTGTTGAGTGAGGAGGCGCGCCCTGAGCTGCGCCTTGTGCTCGCCCTCGATCACCCTCAGCGCCTTGATTTCCTTTGCCGTCGTCTCGAAATCTTCAAATCGACTCATGAGGTGGCCACCTCCTGTCTGCTCTAAACAATGCCGTCACTGCGCCGGGGTTTCAGTCGCATCGCGAAGCATCTTCCTCAGGCGTGTGAGGCCCCGGTGCACATGGACTTTCACCGTCCCTACTCGTTTGTTGAGCACCGCCGCGATCTCTTCATGGCTCAGGCCCTCGAAATACCGAAGCGCCAACGGCACTCGAAACCGCTCCGGCAGACTCTCCACGGCCCTGCGTACCGCGTGCAGTCGGGCCAGGTGTTCCTGGAATTCCTCCATGTCCGTGGCGCCATGGGTAGAGAACTCGACTCGCCCGAACGCCATCTGCCAGCGTCTTGCCTCCTCGATGCGCGAATGCCTGCCCGTGCGTCGCCAGTGCATTCGGATTTCATTGGACGCAATGCGATATAGCCAGGCGCTGAAGGGCGCCTTGTGCGTGTACTTGGGCAACGCTTTCAACGCGCTGAAGAAGGTGTTTGAAGTCAGATCCTCAGCAACCGAAATGTCCATCGTTCTTCTGAAAACATACGCCAAAATCGTGTCGTAGTGGCGATCGTAGAGTTCCCCAAAGGCCTCGGGGTTGATCTTGGCCTCCTCGATCAACGAAGTCTCTTCTCGGGCATCCCTCACGTCGCACAGTCTCCCACAAGACACGGTTGCCGCTTGTCTACACAGCAAGTTTACAGAAACAGCGTGCCAAAGCATGAAATGCGGAACGGGGCGGGAAGTTACAGTTCCGTTTTCACCGGCGTTCTGCGTTAAGAGGCGCATCCGGCACCGGATTGTGGTGCGGTCAGGAGTCCGCACCACAACGGGGGAGAGGTGCCGGGAGGGAAGATACGGACGGGCGCCCCCCCCGGCAAAGGCCCGGTTTGCGGCGGGCGGTGTGAGGCCCGTATACTCTTCGGGCCGGGCCATCCCGGGCGGGGTGATGGAAGCAGTACGCTCGAGCCCGGCTCTGCTACGTGAAAGGACGGGCATGACGCGACGCCAGGGGTTCTCCATTCTCACAGGCAGGCTTGTCGTTGTCCTTCTTGTCTTCGCGGTTTCGGCCGGCGCCGAGGAGGCGGAGGCGGTGAAGGTGTGTCCGTGCGCGGCGCTGGCGCAGCCGCCGGAGTTGGACGGGGCCGTCGCGGGCGATCCGGCGTGGGCGGATGCCGCCGAGGCCACGGGCTTCACCGACATGCGCACCGGCGTGCCCTCCGAGAAACAGACGTCGTTCCGGATGGGGTATACGCCGGAGGCGCTTTACATCGGGTTGGTGTGCGATGAAGCGCAGCCGGACGAGATCCTGGCGGATCTGCTGGACGGCGAATCGTTTCGCCAGGAAGACAGTGTCGAGGTGTTTCTGGCGCCGGCGCAGGGCCCGGTGCTCCAGTTCTCGGTGAACGCCATCGGCAGCCGGGCGAGTCCGCGGACGCTGAAGAAGTGGGCTGCTCAGGCGCAAGTGGGCGAGGATTCGTGGAGCATCGAGTTGGCCCTGCCCTGGGAAGTCATCGGCAAGGCCCCGGCGCCGGAGCGCGCGTGGCGGATCAACATCATCCGATACCAGCCCTCGCAGCGGTTCCTCGAACGAAGCACGTGGGCCGATCTCGAATACACCCCCACCGAGGTCGCGCGCTACGGCACCGTGGCGTTCCAGGGCGTGGAGCCGGCGCTCCGGGACGCCATGCTCGAGCGGATCCGCACCGAGGTTGTTCAGGAGAACGTGCTCCTGTACTCGCGTCCCCGGCGGGGCGTGTTTCTCCAGGCGGAATACGGCGAACGGCGCGTCCTCTACAACCAGGGGCGCGAGGTGGCGCCGCGCCTGTCGCCGGACGGCGCCCAGATCCTGTTCAACTCCGTCGAAGGCGGAACGGCGGGCGTGTGGCTCGCGGATCGGGCCGGCACCGAGAAGACGCGCATCTGCGACGGCGGCCAGGCGGCCTGGGCGCCCGATGGGGCGCGGTTCGTGTTCGTTCGGGACGGGCTTCTGGTGGAACGCGCCCTTGGATCGGGCGAAGAGGCCGTCGTCTCGCCCGAATCGGCCCCGCGCCTTGCCTATCCAAGCTACCTGCCCGAGGCCGGCGCGGCGGCGGCGTTTCGGTTCGTGTGTTCCGATGAGGCCGGCACCGGCGTCTACCTGATTGGGCCGGGCGCGGAACCTGCCATCGAGCAGGTGTGGCAGGGCGCGATCCACGGCCAAGTGCGCTGTGCGCCCGACGGCACGGCCCTGGCGTTCCAGGATGGCGCGCATATCGGCCTGCTCGACTTCGCATCGCGGGTAACCCGCCGCCTGACGGTCGAGCCCGGCGTACAGACGTGCCCGGTGTGGGCCGACGACAGCGGCAGTTTGTGCTACGCGGGCGCCCCGTCGCCGCAGGCGGAAGAGTGGGACATCCGCCGCGTCGCCCTCGGCGAGCCCGCTGTTGTGCACGTCGTCGAGCGGAAAGTGGATCCCGGCTTCGACTGGCGCGGCTCGGCCCTCGAATCCGCCCAGGACTGCACGGTGCGCGGCACGTCCCTTTCGCTACGCCGTGGCGACGGTCCCGACGTCTGGGCGCCCGGCCCTGAGGGAGTGCCCAGCAAGCCTCTCGCAGACGGCGTGAGCGTGGCCAACGACTGGCTCGTACTGCGTGTCGCCCCGGAGGGCGTGTCGCTGGCCGTGAATGGCGCCGATGCCGCCGCCGCGGCCCTCGTGGTGGCGGATGAAGCGGGGCGCCGGGCAACAGCCGTGGCGGACATCGTGCTGGCCGGATTCGACGCCGACGGAGCGGCCGTCCAGGCCTCTTTTCTCAATGGAGACGCCCGCGTCGCATCGCTGACCATTCGATTGCCGCGGACGGGCCCCTTCCTCGATATCGCATCGGACAATCCGCGCGCAGCCATCGGGCTGCAGGCGGCGATGGATCTCGCTATCGTGCCGGATCGCCTGGCGAACGATCTCGTCGTGGCGGCCGGCGACCTTCCCGGCGCTGGGCCCGCCCTGCTTCCGCAGACGCCCCTCGCTCTCGGGTGCGTGTCCGAGCCCGAGTCGCTTGTCGTCATGGCCGCAGACGCGCGCGACGCCGCGTTTTCCGTCGCCGCCAGCGCAGATGGCGCCCGGCTGGACGCACTCAGCGTGAGCGGCAGCCCGCGGATTGTCGTAGGGCTGCTCGTCCAGGACGGCATCTGGCAGCGGCTCGAGCCCGTTCGGCAGGACGGCTCCTGGGGCGTCGATTGGCGCCCCGCGTTCCAGGCGGCATGGCGCGTGGCGGCGTGCGGCGGGGGCGTAGCCGACGCCCGGATGTGGGGGCTTGAGACGCTGGGCCGGTTGGGCGGTAACCCGGTTCCCATTGCGACGCCAGCCGACGATTCGCCGCCGATGTGCGTAGCCTATGCCCTGGAGCGCAATCCACTCACCCCGTTCGACATCGTGACGCCCGTCGACATGTGTGTTGACAGGTGGGGGCCGGACGCCGCCGTCGGACGGCTCGATCTCGACGGAATCCGCCGCTACCGATGCGGCGCGGGGGATGCGCCCTTCCGCGAACTCACCCGCTATCCGGCCGACTGGGATCCCGGCAAGGCCATCGTCGAGCCGGGCGAATTCGGCGTGCTCGAAACCATGGGCAGTGTCTTCCCGGTAGATTCCGACGGCGTCCGTTCCCTGATCCGGCACTTCGGGGAGGACGCGCTCAACATCCTTCGCGGGTTCGACGATCGAGTCGCCGAGTATGAGGCGGCCATGGCGGGCCTCGCCGACACGGCGGCGCCGCACCCCGAACTCGGGAGTATGGCGGAGGACACGGCCGCGGTGCGCGCGGCTGTTGGCGGGATGCCCCGCTCCGACGTGGCCGGGGCGGAGAAGGCCCTCGATGCGGTTCTGGCGAACGTCGGCACGTTGGATGAGTTGACGCTTGAGGCGCTCCTGGCCCTTGCCGAAATACCCGGCAACGAGGAGTGGCGCATCCGAGTGGATAGATTCACGAGCTACCTGGCCGCGCGGGAAGGACGCCTCTGGCACGACGGGCAGATCCGTTTCGAACTGTGGTATACGGAGGAGTTCACCCATTTCGCGAACCAGTGCCGCTCCATCCTTGCCGAGCGCCAGGCCATTGTCCAGGCCTGCCGCGACTGGGCCAAGCGCACCTGCGACGGGGCCGGCCGGATCGCGGTGGCCCAGCCCGATCGGAAGCCCGCCGCGGACGAGATTCGGGCCCGGATGCACACCCTCCTTCGTAACCGGCTCTATCTCGAAGACGACTGGCGCGGCGAAGAACCGTTGCCCGGAGGAGGCGCGCCATGAGTGGGTGTGTGTTTCGCAGCGCGTCCGGCCGCTTTCTCGCGGCCCTGTCGGTTGTGCTCTGCGCCGCGAATGCGGCCACCGCCGAGATCGTCATCGAGGATAACTGGGCGGATACCGGCCAAACGGTTGTCCGTGGCGCGGACTGGACGGTTTCGGTGGCGAAGAACGACGGCGCGCTCGCGTTGTGCCGGGGGGGGCAGACGGTTCGCCTCGTGCCGCTGGCGGGCGACGGAAACGGGGCCCAGGGCGTCGAGACGTGCACGGTGTCGCGTGAAGGGGCGGACGTCCGCGTCGAGGTGGCGTTTACTGCGGGCGGGCAGCCCGAGGCGGCCGCCTTCCACCTGTCCGAACGGGGCCTGGTTACCGTCGCGCCCGGGGCGGGCCTGAATCAGATGGCGGTTGAATGCCCGATTGCCGTGGGCATCCTGCCGGGCGATCTCCTCGAGGACGTGCTCTATGATCCGGAGGCCATCGCGGGCGAGGGCGACGTGATTGTGCCCTCCGAGAACTGGTTTGCGTGTCTGGTGCAAGGCGGCGACGCGATGCTGGCCTGCGCGTGGCCGGACAGCGCGCAACGGCTCAGCCTCCGGTGCCCTCGACAAGGGGACGCGGGGGCGTTCCCCGGCTTCGCCTTCTCCTTTGATGGCAAGCCCTGTTACCTCGAACTGCTTACCGGCACGGCGCTCTGGCACCGGCAGGGCGTCGAACTCGAGTATCTGGAGCGGGCGGTGCCGCTCGAATGGCGGCCGCCGCATCCCGCCCAATACCGAACCCAGCTCTGGCTCCGCGGCGAAACGAGCGCGCGGCGTACCTTCACCTTCCTGAACGGGCCGAACGAGCAATGGCGGCCCGAGGTGGGCGCGGTGTCGTGGCCGGTGTGGTTTGAGAACGGCGTGCCCATGATGCGGCTCAGCAAGAAGATCCCCCCCAAGGGCGACGCGATTATCTACCCGTTCTGCAAAGGCGACGAGACGCTGATGAGTTTCCTCGAGCGCACGCCCGTCGCCGGTATCATCCTCGATCGGAACAAGCTGGCCCCGCTCCCGCACGGATCGCGGGACGCCAAGAACGTCGGGTTCATCGCGTGTGCCGGCACGCTCGTGATGCGTTCGACGGTGTTCGCCTTGGGCCTCCAGCGGCGGGAGAGGGACTTCTTGAGCGAATACGCGGACTTTCTCGCCGACTATGTCGATATCATTCAGAAACGGAACGCGGGCCTGCTTGAATCCATCGCGCGGACTCACGCCGTTCTCGATACGTGGCGTGCGCAGGCCGGCGACTCGCCGGAAATGGCCGCCTACCTCGACGGAATGATCGAGTTTGCGGATGAAACCGAGGCCGGCGTGCAGCGGAAGTTGAATTATCTCGGGGGCGACTCGCCCGAAGCCCATATGCGCGAGGCGGCCCGGATCGCGAGCCGCCTGAAGGAACTCGTGGCCACGGACGGCACGGAAGTGTTTCCGGAGTGCGACATGCTCGTTGGGCGACTGAATTGCCTGTCCTGGGGCCACATCGAGATGACGGGCGGCCGGTTCAGCATGATGGGCCGGGAATGGGCCCAGGAGGCCGCGTTCGGGTGTGCGCGCGTGCCTGCGGCGGCTGCGTATGCGGCGGAGATCCGCGCGGCGATCCGTCAGGCGCTCACCACGGGCCCGGCCTGGTAGAAGGGGCGGTTCCGGCTCGGTGCGGCGGCGGGCTTAGGACGGGCTCGATGCCGGCACTAGGCAGGTGTCGTCGTTGCGGCGGGCATACAGCACGAGGAGCCGCGCGCAGTAAGCGTAGGATTTGATGCCGCCCTTGACGCGGTTTGCGCGAAGGTAGGTGTCGTTGACGGCGGTGGTGACGGTGCTCACGGCGCCGACATGGGCCGCGTAGAAGTCGTGCATGGCTTCGATGTCGCGGGCGACGCCGGGACAGCGGCGGGCGCGGAGTTCCTTGGCGCGGGCGGCATCGAGCCGGCGGAGTTCGCGCAGTAACTGAAGCTGGCCGAACAGGTAGCCCGAGTAGCGGACGTAGGTGTCATCACTGTTGACGCACGCGAGGTAACCGAAGAAGTTGGCTTCGTCTTCGCTGGTGACGCAGCGTTGATGGGCCTTCTCGTGGGCGATGGCATGGAGCAGTTCGCAGGCCGGCACCTCGCGGTTGTAGTTGGCCTCACCCGTCCACGGCGAGTAGAACCCGCTGATGAGCGAGTGGCTCAGGATCCAGGACGCGAACACCGGTTTTGCCGGGGCGCGGCGCGCGGCAAAGGCGGGCGTCACATCGAACCGGGCGGCCACGCGTGCGTAGCCTTCCTCGATGGCCCTGTCGCACGCATCGATGCCCTGGGCGGGCGCGCTGGGCCGGCCGAGGTCGGACGAGCCGGTGGCGGCCTCGTAGTCGCGGTTGGCCGCGTCGATCAGCTCGGTGCATAGCCGGGCCAATTCCTCGACGCTCGAGTCGGCCTCGTCCGCCGGGAGCGGTGCGTCCCAGCCGAAGCGCGTGACGAGATCGGGCCGGGCGTAATTGAGGCCCCAGATCGCGTAGAACACGGCGATGGTGGCGGCCGCGATGGCCCCGATTCGGAGGAGGCCGCAGGCCAGCGCGTTCAGGAGGCGCCGTTTGTGCCGGATGATGTCGACGGCGGCGCGTGCTACGGACGCGAGGGCCCACAGGCCCGCGAGGCCGATCAGCGTTTCGAGCCCGCTCCACGGGATCAGGCCGGACACCGCCGCCAGCCCGCGGGCCACGGCCTGGCCCGCGCCGCGGGAATAGGCCGCCTCGACGAACGCCGGGAACCGCCAGAGGACGGCGACGGCGAGCAACACGGCGGCCGAGCTGAGCATGATGCCGCCTCGCAGCTTGAGGCGAAGGGGTTGGTCGCGCGTCAGCGGCGGGCCGGGGCGGAACGCCCTGCGCAGCCGGAGGAAGGCGGCCCGGAGGCCGCGGGGCGGCGGGGCGTTTGGCGCCGGCGTGTGTGTATCTGTCATACTGCGCAGTATAGCAACCGCAGCGGGGTCCTTTTCAACGGGGCATGCTTCTGGTAAGCTAGGGGAAGGGGAAGCGCGCATGAACGACACAACCGAGAGTATTGAGAAGTCGCTCGAAGTCGGGAAGGCGGTGATCTTCCATGCCGAGCCGCAGCGGGCCAACGGCGCGCGGTTCAAAACCTTCATCCGGGGATGGCAGAAGGGCTCGTACATCCTGCTGGAGGTGGCTGCCCTGCAGACGAAACTGCCGCGTCTCCGCGAGGCCCAGGAGTGCGTGTTGCGATTCCTGTCTCGGGGAAACGCGTGCGGCTTCTCGTCGACGCTGATGGATGTAGGGCCGGGGGCATACAACTCATACATCCGCGTGGCGTGGCCCCATGATGTAACGATCGTGCGTGTCCGGCAGCACGAACGGGTTGAGGCGCACGTCCCGTGCAGCATCGCCCGGGCTTCGGGCGCCGAGGGGCGGGGGGAGATCCAGGATCTGAGCGCGGGCGGGTGCCGCCTGGTGACGGGCCACGCCATCGCGAAGGGAGAGCAGGTGCGGCTTTCGTTTCGCCTGTCTGATGGAACCGTGGTCGACGGGTTGCGGGCCATCGTGCGGAGCGCGTCCCATTTGGGGGCTGAACACGCCCTGGGGTGCCAGTTCGAGTACGACGATGAATCGTTGAGCCAGGACATCGGGTTCTACGTGCTGTCGACGGTGGAGCGGCTTCGGGGCGAGCTGCCGAGCACACCGCGCGTGCTGATTCTCGACAAGGACGCGGATGCCGCGGCCGGGCTTCGCCAGGCACTCGAGGAGGTCGGCTACGATGTGGTCGTGGCGACGGACGTCGTGGACGGATTGTTCCTGCTCCGGATGACGGTGCCCGGCGTCCTGCTTGTCCGCAGCGGGCTCGTCCCGTTGAACGGCCTGCAGGTTTGCCAACTCGTCCGT
>JAFGTL010000801.1 GCA_016934125.1 Candidatus Hydrogenedentota bacterium | reverse complement strand
TCCCTACTGCTGCCACCCGTAGGTGTCTGGGCCGTGTCTCAGTCCCAGTGTGGCCGATCAACCTCTCAGCTCGGCTACCCATCGAAGCCTTGGTGGGCTGTTATCCCGCCAACAAGCTAATGGGGGGCGGACTCATCTCCCGGCGACGCTTGAAAGCGCCTTTCTTTGCAGGAACCGAGATCCCCGCAACCGTACGCGGTATTAGCGGCCGTTTCCAGCCGTTATCCCCCGCCGGGAGGCAGATTATCCACCTGTTACTCACCCGTTCGCCGCTTTATACCTCACCCGAAGGTGAGCTTAATCGCGCGACTTGCATGTATGAAGCCTGCCGCCAGCGTTCGTTCTGAGCCAGGATCAAACTCTCCGATAAAAAATCCAACAGGGCCTCCGTCCGGTGGACGGACGCACTGTCTTCATTGAGTCTGATTCCTTTTTTGAAAAGGAATGCATTTGTGTTGGGGGTACTCCGGCGTTCGCGCGGCACCCAAAGCCCAAGGGCCCGGGTGTTCACGCTGCCCGCCGTGTACCTTGCACATGGTCCATTGCCTTGAATGGACATGCATCGTATTCAACTTTCAAAGAGCGACCGATACCGGGCTCGTTTCGGAGCCTGACGCGGTCTGCGCCTGTGCGCACTCCCCTCCCGGCAGGGCCTCTTGGGCCTGTTCGAGTGGGGAAACGGGCTTGTTCGACCCGCCACCCGGACGGAGCTTGTCGACCACCGTCCAGCCGGAGATCGTACCATAGCCGCAGGCGCTTGTCAACCAGGGAGTCGTCGGCCGCGCTACCCGCCAAGGGCCGGCGCATTCGCCGCTCCACCGCCCCGCTGCCACACTCCGTGTCAACAACGGGACGCAGAGCTTAACATATGGAATTCCCAATGTCAACAAAAAAGATCAAGAAATTTCGGGGGGGCCTTTCCGGCCCCGAGCCGGGGCCTGGGGGCAGGGCCTAGGCGCCGGCCAGGGCCGCCTGCCAGTTGGCCCAGCCGATCTTCATATCGGGGACAGGATTGTCCGGACTTTCCTCGTATTCCATTACAACAGGTCCATTGAACCCGACGGCCCGCAGCGCGGCCGCCACAGCAGGGAGGTTGAGGTCGCCTTGGCCGATGATTTGCTCGGCGCCGCCGAGGCTCCAGTCCTTCAGATGCAGCGAGATGAGGCGGTCGCCGAGTTGCGCGATGACGTCCTCGGGCCGCTCGCTGGAGCGGATGCAGTGGCCCGTGTCGAGGCAGGCGCCGATGAGGGGGCTGTGGCCGTTGACGGCGTTGAGCGTGTCGGCCACCTTGTCGTATCGGGCGCCGGGGCCGTGATTGTGGATGGCGATCTGGATGCCGAACTCGTCGCAGAGGGCGTCGAGGTTATCGAAGGACTCCGGGGCGGGATCGGCGGAGAGCACGTGGACGCCGAGGGCGGCCGCGAACTCGAACTTGGCCCGGTTCGCGCGCGCGTCGTCGCCGAAGCCTTCGACGCCGAAGCAGGGCACGGTGATGCCGGCGGCCTCGATGGCGGCCTGCACCTTGGGGAAATTCTCGTCCGCGGCGTCCGGCGGGAAATGAACGCGGCAGAATTCCATTTCGGCGAGTCCAAGGTCTTTCAGGCACTGGATCGCGCCGTCCAGATCGAAGTTGCGGAAGCTGTAGCTTTGTGCGCCCATGACACGTTCCTTTCCGTTGTTGAATGCGCTTGGAGCAGGACGGGCCCGGCGCCGGCCGGAGGCGTCCCCGTGCGGCCGCGTTGCGCCGCAGGCCACGCCCAAGCGTATACCTCCCTTTGGGCGCGGTTTGCAAGCGGCGTGAGCACCCGATGGCGGGGGCGGGGGTATCAGCCTCGGGGGAAGGGCACCGTGTAGGCGGCAGACGGCATGAGGTATACGGTGGGTTCCGGCGCGCCGGCGGCGGCGAGTTCGCGCCGGGCGAGGGCCAGGGCCGCGTCCAAACCGGGCGCCTTGCGGGCCTTAAGCAGGGCGACGTCGGCCTCGGCCATCTCGGTGACAAGCAGGGCGCTCGGGCCCTTTTCGATGGTGGACAAGGCGGTTTGCCCGTTGATCTCGCTGTGGCGGCGGAGTTCCGCGATGACGGCTTCCCGGCTGCCGAGGCGCAGCCATTGGGCGAACTGCTCGCCGCCGAGCCCCTCGGGACAGCGGGCCAGCAGCACGATCCGCCCGCCTGGCTTGAGGGCCTGGTAGCTGTTGTAAAGGGCTTTGTGGGTTTGGACGAAGTTCCGCGTGCCGCCCGAGGACGCCACAACCAAGTCGGCCCGCTGGGGGATCGACACGGCGTACAACTCGCGCGCGTAGGCGGCCGCGGCGCGGTGGGCGGCATCGAGGTGGCCGGCAAAGACGCGGGCGATGGCGCCGTGGCGGTTGAGCACCGTGTTGACGATGAAGTCGACGCCGACGAGCCGGGCGGCCTCGAGCATGTCCTCCGCGACGGGATTGCCGTCGAGCTCGCCGATGCGGACGGCGGGATCGAGGCGGTCTTCGGAGGGGTGGAGGTTCATGGCGTGGTTGTGGGCGATGGCCTCGACGGAGCAGATGCCGGGGAGTATGGACTTGCGGCCGCCGCCGAATCCGCCGAAGTAGTGGAGCACGACGGCGCCCGTCGCGATGAGGCAGTCGCACTCGACGGCGAGCCGGTTCACCTCGACGGGGGTGCCGCGCGAGGTGGTTCCGACGCGCACAACGGCGGCGGGATCGTGCGGGTTGTGCACGTGGATGCGGCCACGGAAGCGGGGGTGTACCGCCGGGCCGAGGATAGCCTCCTGCTCGCCGGGCGTCGGGGCCCGATGGGTGCCGGTGGCGAACAGGATGGTAATGGCCTCGTCGGGGATACCGGCGTCGTTGAGGCACGAGAGGATCGCGGGGAGCATCAGATCGGCGCGGGTGGTGCGGAACGAGTCCGACACGAGGATCGTGACGCGGGACGCGGCCTGGACAATGCGGCGCAGGGGCGCGTCGAGGCCGATGGGATCCTCGATGGCACGCCGGATCGCCGCGGCCGGATCGGGCAGGCCGGGGACATCGGCGATGTCGAGGACGCCCAGCATCCGCCCCCAGCCCAGTTGGGATTCGACGACGTCTTCGCCGTAGGCGAGACGAATCGGGTGGCTCGTCATGACGGCCCTTTCCGGAACGCCTGCTGACGCTGCCGGTAAACGGCCCGCCAGGGCCGTGCGGGTTCCCAGTTGGAGATATTGTCCTGCCGCTCGCCGGGGTTGTCAACGCCGGCCCGGCCGTCGCCGCCGAGGGAATACACCTGGAACGCGGTGGGGGCGTAGAACGTGCCGTCGTCGGCGCACATGGCGCCGGAGCCCGGCCGGCCGTACTCGGTGTGGGGGACGTAGTGGAAGGGGCGTCCCCAGGCGTCATTGGGAGGCCCCTCGGGGAGGTAGGGCGCGCCGCGAGACAGGGAATCGGTGGCGAGGCGAAGCCCGTCAGGCCCGGCTGGCGGATAGG
>JAFGTL010000800.1 GCA_016934125.1 Candidatus Hydrogenedentota bacterium | reverse complement strand
GACATGGACACGTGCATCATCATCCGCACGATGGTCATCAAGGACAACGTGGCCTACGTCCAGGCCGGCGCCGGTATCGTATACGACAGCGTGCCCGAACGGGAGTATGAGGAGACGGTGAACAAGGCGAAGGCCCTCTTCCGCGCGGTCGAGTTCGCCGAGAAAGGACTCGAGTCATGATCGTCATCATCGACAACTACGACTCCTTTACGTACAACCTCGTCCAGTACTTCGGCGAGTTTGAGACGGATATCCGCGTGTTCCGCAACGACGCCATCGACGTGGACGGCGTCCGCGACCTCGCCCCGGATCGCATCGTCGTGTCGCCCGGCCCCTGCACCCCCGCCGAGGCGGGCATCTCCGTGGCCCTCATTCGCGAGCTGGGCCCGGCCGTACCGCTGCTCGGCGTGTGCCTCGGGCACCAGAGCATCGGCGCGGCCTTCGGCGGCGACGTCGTGCGGGCGGATCGCATCATGCACGGCAAGGTGTGCCCCATCCGGCACACCGGCAACCGGCTGTTCGCGGGCGTGCCCTCGCCATTCCAGGCCACCCGCTACCACTCCCTCATCATCCGCCGCGATACCTGCCCCGACTGCCTCGAAATCGTCGCGGATACTGAGGCGGGCGAGATCATGGCCGTGGCGCATCGCGACCACCCCATTTGGGGCGTCCAGTTCCATCCCGAGAGCATCCTGACGGAGTCCGGCAAGCAGATCATTCAGAACTTCCTGGCGTAGGGGGCTCGATTGGGCTCGCTACGCCTGTGGCCGCCACCAGGGCCAGTAGGGGGGGCGCCTCCGCGCGGAGGCGCCCCTTTCGTTCATTACCAGGAGTCACGCGGAGGCAGCATGGAATTCCCCGTATTTCCGGAATATCCCGTACATGACAGTGCCAGGCCACGGTGAATTCGATTTATTGACGAATTCGCTTGACAAGGGCGCACGGTGTGTGGTAAAAATCCTGTGAAACAGTTCACAATGTGAACCGCATCACAAAGGAATCGGCGCCCGTGCCAAACAGGTCAAACTCGTCAATCTCCGCCAACGCCCTCGGCCGCCTCAGCTTATACCGCCGGGTTCTCAAGGACGTCGCTTCCGGGGGTACGTCGCATCTGTTTTCCCACGAGTTGGCCGCCTTGGCAGGGAGCACGCCGGCCCAAGTCCGGCGAGACGTCATGACGGTCGGCTATTCGGGGAGTCCGGCCCGCGGCTACGACGCGGGGGAACTGCACGAGACGATAGGCGCCTTCCTGGACGGGCCGGAGACGGAGACGATCGCCTTGGCCGGGGTCGGCAACCTGGGGCGGGCGTTGCTGGCGTACTTCGCGGGCCGCGGCACGCAACTGTCCATCGTGGCGGCCTTCGACTCGAACCCGGATTTGGCGAACCGGGTGGTTCACGGGTGCCGCTGCTATCCCATCGAGCGGCTGGGGGAGGTGGTGCGCGAGCAGGGCATCCACCTTGCGCTCGTGGCCGTGCCGGCCGGGGAGGCACAGGCGGTGACGAACGAGTTCTGTCGGGCGGGGGTGTGCGGGCTTGTGAATTTCGCGCCGGTGCGCGTGTGGGTGCCCGACGGCGCCTATGTGGAGAACGTGGACGTGTCGATGTCGCTTGAACGGGTGGCCTATTTCGCCCGCCAGCATCGGGAAAGCAGTGCGGCCGGCCGTAGCGTGGCCGCCGCCGACGAGAGAGGATAGAAGTCCGATGGAAATCTGCACTGAACACGAACCGAAGACGGATGTCGAGCCGGTTCTCGGCCGGTATCCCAACGCCAGACGCGACGCCTTGATCCCGATTCTGCAGGAGGTCCAGGAGATGCACGGCTATCTCTCGCAGGATGCGATCATGCAGATCGGCAAGCACTTGCGCCTGCCCGCGAGCAAGATCTACGGCGTCGCCACGTTTTACAACCAGTTCCGGTTCTCGCCGTTGGGCCGGTATCACATTCAGATCTGCCGCGGGACGGCCTGTCACGTGAAGGGTTCCTTAAGCGTGCTGGACGCGTTCCGGCACGAACTCCAGATCGAGCCGGGCGGCACCAGCGCGGACGGCCTGTTCAGCATCGAGGTGGTGGCGTGCATCGGGGCGTGCGGACTCGCCCCCGTGGTGGCGGTCAATGGGGAGTTTTACGCGGAGATGACGCCCGGCAAGGCGCGCGATCTCATCGAGGAATACCGGGAAAGGGCCAGTGAAGATGACGACTAAGCCGAGTGAGACCAAGGCAACCGGGGCCTGTTGGACGCGGCCGGACTCGCCGAGTGCGGAGACCGCCGCGTTCCTTGAGGGGGGCGCCGCCGGAATGGACAGCGAGGAGGTGGCGCGCTGCATCGCCCGGCTGCGCCGCGAGGACGTGGAACGGCCCGTGGTGTTCGTAGGCGCGGGTACTTGCGGGCTCGGGGCCGGGGCGGGCAAGACGCTGAATGCCCTGCGCGCCTTCCTGGCCCGGCGCCGGATCGAGGCCGACGTGGTCGAGGTCGGCTGCATCGGCCTGTGTTCGGCCGAGCCGCTCGTGGACGTGCTGCTGCCGGGCCGGAACCGGATTTCCTTCGAGCACGTGACCGCTGAGGTCGTCGACGAGGTCATGGATGCCGTGCTGGCCGGCCGGATCCCGGCGGATCGCGTGCTCGGGCAGCACCGCGGCACCGGCACGCAGCCCTGGGAGCGTGTTCCCTACATCGATCAGCACCCCTTCTTCGCGCCGCAGACGCGCTGGGTGCTGTCGAACTGCGGCATCATCGATCCGACGAACATCGACGAGTACATTGCCTGCGGCGGATACAAGGCCTTCGCCGAGACGCTCCG
>JAFGTL010000799.1 GCA_016934125.1 Candidatus Hydrogenedentota bacterium | reverse complement strand
GCTACTACGGGGGGGTGATCGGCGGCAACCAGGAACAGCATTTCATGGCCGCACTCGACATCGACCCGAACGACTGGACGGCGCGCTACTACCTGCGGCAAATCGCCTTGCAGCGGACGTCCCTCTTCATCCGGTGGGAGCAGTTCGAGGAGGCCAGGGAGTACCTGGGCGGTGTGCTTGGTTACGTGCCGGGCGCCCTGGATCTGGAGTTGCTGATGGGGGACGTGTGCTACGAACTGGGGGACCGGGCCGGGGCCGCGGAACACTACCGGCGGCACGTCGCGCTCGGGGGCGCCGACCCGCGGGCCGTCGAGCGGTCGGGGGGGGTCGAGGCCGGCGGGGCGGGCCCCGACCAGTAGCGTTCCGGGGCTCGAGTACCCCCAAGGAGTTGTGGCCCGCCCCGGGCCGGCTAAGACCTTTGCCGGCACCGGTTAAGCCGCGTCCTGTGCGCCCGTTTTCCCGCCGTTGGCCGCTAAAGTTGGCCCCCCCTCCTGCCGATAGATCGAACAGGCAAGGATGCTGAACAGTTCGGAGCTAAGGAGAGCGTAAGATGGTTGGCATACAAGGTATCGGATCCGTACCCGAGCCTGCCAACACGGGTCAGGCCACCGGGAGCGGAAAGAAGCAAGCAGCCCGCACCGCAACGGCCGTCCGCAGTGACGATGTCCTATTCAGCGAGGAGGCCCGCGGCGCCGCCGAAGCCGCACGGCTTGCGGAGATCGCCGAAGCCGACGCGGAAATGCGCGCCGAGCAGGTTGCCCGGGCGAAACAGAACATCGAGCAGGGAACGTACAAGATCCTGGACGTAGTCCGGGTGGTCGCGGGACGGATCAGCAAGTACATCGGGTGAGGGCCCACCGGGGCTCATCGCGTAGACGCATTGCACTAAGGCACGGCGCAAGCTGGGGCCTTTTTCTGTGTTTTTCGGGGGTTCGGGGCGGGTAATCGCCGCGTTGCGGGATCTTACCCGGCGATTCGGAACGGGGGGCGGCTTGTCTCCGGGGGCGCGATCCAGCTAGAATACCCCGCCGCCTGGGCGCGCCGTCCGGGCGCACGCGGAGCATGATACGAATGGCTGATGCGGAAACGGGCTACGTCAACTACTGCGAGATCCTCGGCGTGGGCGAGGATCCCAAACCGGGCGAGGTGCGCAAGGTCTACCGGCGCAAGATGAAGGCGTTGGTCGGCGAGATCGCCCGCGTGGAGATCACCCAGGAACGGCGCGCCCACTACCTGCTCGAGATGGCCAAGCTGAATGCCGCGTTGTGCGTGCTGCGGGATACGGCCGCGCGGGAGCAGTACTGGAACGAGCGGAAGGGCCTGATCGCGCTCGAGGAGCAGTGGCGCCAGGCGGATGGGGCCGGCTCGGACGAGGCGGACGGGCTCCGCCGGAAATTCGACGCGCGGGTGCGCGATTTCCTGTCCAAGTACGTCGAGGAACTCATGCTCGACGCCGGCAACGACAAGGAATGCGTCGACGCCAGCCACTGGGATACGGCCCACGAACGGCACGCCTTCCGGATCCTGCGCCATTACCGGCACGGGTTGTATCAGGAGATTCTCGAGCGCCTGCCCTATGCCGGGGTGACGCGGCCCAGCATCGACTGGGATGAGCGGAGCCGGCTGGCGGCCTCGATTCTGGCAGAAAGGGGCTAGGTGTGGCGAAGAAGACCGCAGGCGACGGCGCCGCCGAGAAGGAGGTGGATCCGGAGCTGACAGCACGGGCCACAGCGAAGGCCGTGTGTGACGGCGATTTCGTCAACTTCCAGTTCCTGTTCTCGCCATTCTCGCCGGCCCGCAAAGACTCGCCGGAACGGTTCGAGAGCGAGAAGTTCGACCACCTGCTGCCCGACGGGGATTGCCAGGTGGCGCCGGCGTTCCGGGCGGCCCTCGAGGTGGTGCGCAGCGAGGCGGTGTGGGGCCACATCGAGCAGGAACTCGAAGCCAACCGGCCGGCCCGGCTCCCCTGGGAGCTGTTGCTCATGCTGGCGGACAACGCGGTGCGGCTCGGGAAGTACGCGAGCGCGGCCCAGGCCTACGAGTTGTTGCGGATCCGGCGGCGGATGCAGGCGGTGTTCTTCGAGCAGGCCGACGCGGCCCTCGAACAGGGCGCCGTGAAGAAGGCCGTGCGCGGCTACTTGATCGCGACGGGCCTCGAATACGACTACGCGGGGTTCCCGGAGCCGCTGCCCGATGTGCCCGATTTCCAGACGCGGGCGCTGATGCTGCACGGCGAATACCCGAAGACGCCCGAGGATTGCGTGGCGCTGCAGGAGCCGGCGGCGTTTCTGCGGACGGCCCTCGGCTACCTCCTCCTCGATGCCGGCGCCGCGGCCCGGATCGCCGAACGCCCCGTGGATACCCAGGTGGCGTTTCTCAAGGAACTCGTCCATCAGCGCGACCCCGAGTGGCGCGAGTTCGTGCACCGGTTCCGGGAAGCCTGCGACATGATGCGCGACCTCGGAAAGCGGCTCACCCGCTCCACCAAGGAGGACGGCGACGGCGCCACCCTCGCCGAGGAAATCGAGGAGCAACTGGGGGAGGATCCCCGGCAGGTGCCCGCCCTGCTCACGGGCCGCACCGTCGAGGGCGGCGAGTGGTGGCAGTACATGAAGGAACTCGCCTACGAACACCCGGCGGCGGTGTTGTTCGTGTCGCGCCAGTTGGTCGGCGAGGTCGAGACGTTGGTGCCCCGATACCGGGCCGACTCGCCCGTGCCCCGCGAGCTGGGCCTCGTGACCGGCGCGGCGGGCGTACACCCATGAACCCCGGCCCGGCCGGGCGCGCCCCGAAGAAGGCCACACAACCATGGGACTCCTGATCGACGTGCACGTGCACACCAAACGCTACTCGGCGTGCAGCCAGCTCGATCCGGGCCGCCTCATCGAGCGCGCCGTCAAGGCCGGGCTCAACGGCGTGGTGATCACTGAACACGCCCGCCAGTGGGAGCCGGCCGAACTCGAGGCCCTCGTGGCCCAGTCGGGCCATCCGGGGTTCCTGTTGCTGGCCGGGTTCGAATACACCACCACCCAGGGCGACCTGCTCATCTACGGGCTCCGGGCCGATGAGGCCCACGCCTTCGAGCCGGGCTGGACGCCGGCCCAGGCGGCGGATCGCGTGTCCACGCTCGGCGGGGTGTGCATTGCGGCCCACCCGACGCGGGCGGGAGTCGGGTTCGACGAACAGCTCCTGACGCTGCCGTTGTCGGGGATCGAGGTGGCGAGCGTGCGGATGCAGCCCCACGAGCAGCAGTTGGCGATGAGAATCGCGCAAACTGCGCAAATTGCCCCGATAGCGGCCAGCGATGCCCACCGTCTTCAGGAGGTTGGGCGGTTTGCGACTGAGTTTGAGGATCCCATCGGGAGGGCACATGAGTTGCGTGAAGCCCTCCGGCGTGGTAGATTTCGAGTAGCAGGTGTTGGAGCACGCAGGAAGTCGAACCAGTGACAGGCGGAAGATCTTCATATTCGCCACCGCCGGACGCGCCGGAGCGCGAGCCGGAGTGTGCGCCGAACCAGGTGATCAAACGGGAGCTCGTTGAGTTCGCCAAGATGGTGTTCGTGTTCCTGATCCTGTTTCTGGTGCTGCGCTCGTATGTCATGGAAGCATACGAGGTGCAAGGGGAATCCATGGAGCCGACGTTGATGAACGGGGAACGGATTCTCGTGTTCAAGCTCCCCCACTGGCTGAGCACGCACCGCGTGTTCGCGAGCATCGATCCCTTCGATGCGGGCGACATCATCGTGTTCGACAGCCCGGACGATCGCAGCAAGCGCTATGTGAAGCGGGTGGTCGCGGAGGGGGCGCGGCCCGTGGCGCGGAACACCGTGGCCGCCGAGGGCGAGGACGGCGACACGGCGCGGGACAGCGTGCCGGTGCGGATCGAGGATGGCAGCCTGTTCGTCAACAACCGCCGCGTCGAGGAAGATTACCTGCCGGACGGCGCCGATCGCGAGATCGACTGCTACGATTCCATCCCGTGGGACTCGGCTTCCCTGGAACGGGGCGAGTACTATGTCCTCGGCGATAACCGCGGCGTCAGCAAAGACAGCCGCCGGTTTGGCCCCGTCAAAGACGACACCATCATCGGGAAGGCGGTGTTGCGGTTTTGGCCGCTTCAGCGGATCAGCCTGCTTCGATGAAAACCCTCGTGTTCTCGGACGTCCACCTCGACGTGGCCGACGCGGGCCGCGACGCACGCGACGCCTTTGTCCGCTTCCTCCGCCAGATCGATCCCGGCGAGGTGTGCCGCGTCATTGTCCTCGGCGATCTCTTCGACTTCTGGTTCGAATACAGGCACGTCGTGTTCTCGGGCTACTTCGACGTGCTCCGCGCCTTCGCCGATCTCCACGATGGGGGCGTCGAACTCGTGTTTGTCTGCGGCAACCACGACTTCTGGGCCGGCCGCTTCCTCGAACGGCACCTCGGATTCACCATCCACGACGACTCGTGCCTCATCGACCTCGGCGGCAAACGTACGCTCCTCATGCACGGCGACGGGCTCAACAAGAAAGATATCGGCTACCGGATCTACAAACGGATCGCCCGCGCCCGGCCCGTGGTGTGGTTGTTCGGCCTGCTCCATCCCGACTGGGCCATGGGCCTGGCCCAGTGCGTGTCGCGCACGAGCACGCGCGTGGCCGATACGCCCGATTTCAGCAAGGGATCCGAGGCGGCCGCCCTGCGCGCCCACGCCGAGCGCGCCCTGGCCGCGGGCGAGGCCGACGTGATCATGTGCGGCCACTCGCACCACGCCGTCATCGAGGAATATCCCACGCCGGACGGAGCGGGACTGTACATCAACGCAGGGGGATGGCTCTGGAGCCGGACGTATGTGGAATGGGAAGCGGGCGAGTTCCGGCTGCGGTCATTCGAGGCCGAACAGCCCCCGGCATAGCCAGCCCCCGCCGAAACACAGCGCCCCGAACACCACGACGAGTAGCGCCCAGAGCAGCTTCGCGCCCCGCCGCCGCGAAAACGCCAGCAACCGCCGCCGGAACACGGTGAACAGGCTCGGGCTGATGTCCGCCACGATCACCGTGATGTTGTCCTTGCCGCCGTTATCGTTGGCGCGCTCGACGAGCCGGTGGGCCACCTCGGCCGGACTCGCCCCGTTCTCGAACTCGGCGCGGATCTCGGCGTCCTTGGCCATGTTCACGAGCCCGTCCGTACACAACAGCAGCAGATCGCCCGGCACCACGTGCCACACGTAGGTGTCGATCTCGACCTCGGGATGGGTGCCGATGCTGCGCGTGATGATGTGGCGCCGCGCATCCTGCTCCGCTTCCGCCTTCGACATCAACCCGAGCTTCACCTGCTCGTCCACCCACGAGTGATCTTCCGTCTTCGCGACGATCTCGCCGGCCCGGATGTGGTAACAGCGCGAATCCCCCACGTTTCCGATATACACCTTGCGCGGCGTCACCAGCGCGGCCAGCAACGTCGTCCCCATGGGCCGGCCCGTCCGCACGAGATCCTGATTCGTCTGATAGATGTTATCGTTGGCCGCGCGGATCCCCTGCTCGATCACCGGCAACGGGCCCTGATCCTCCTCGGAATCCTGCGGCGGCGGAGGCGCCTCATGCTTCAACACATCCTTCAGCACCGACACCGCCAGCTTACTCGCGATCTCGCCCCCGACATGGCCCCCGAGCCCGTCCGCCACGCACAGCATCGCCCCCTCGCGGAACAACCGCAACCCCGGCGTGTCCTCCCGGAACACGCCGTAGTAGTCCTCGTTGTTCTGCTTGCGCCGGCCGATATCCGTCTGCGCCGCTATGTCGATGCGCATACTACGCGCCCCCCTCGTTCTTTCAGAACGATACCAGACCGCCGCCCATCCCGGCAACCCGCCGAGGCGGACGCACTCAATCCAGCCGCGAAGACGGAGCTAATGCGTCGGGGCTCGGCCTTGAACGCGACCAAACCGTGCCGCGCCTTTCCGGGACCCCGGCCGAGGGCTCCGGGCCGCGCAACGGACCGTTGTGGCTCGGTGCGCCGCCCTTTCAGGGCTCGTTGCAATGCGACGTCTGAACCCAGGCCGTTGGCCTGGGCTGTGATGTGCGCGCCCTTCGGGCGCGTTGCCCTTCGGGCGCATGGCGAGCATCAACTGGACGAGATCCCGCGCGCCCTTCGGGCGCGTTGCCCTTCGGGCGCGTTGCCCTTCGGGCGCGGCGCGCCAGACGCAGAATACGTTCCCCTTCCCGCAGTTGCGGAGAACGCTGCGCGTTCTTCAACGCTCGCTCGGTGCGCGCTCGCTCCCGGTGCAGACTTCGCCCCACACCACGGGGGCCGTGGGTTCAGCCGTCCCGCCGGGACTGGCTGAAGGGGGGCCGGCCGGATTCCCGCCGTTGAAACGGCGCGCTACTCTCGTAGCGTCCGT
>JAFGTL010000798.1 GCA_016934125.1 Candidatus Hydrogenedentota bacterium | reverse complement strand
TGTCTCCACCCAGCGGAACGCGCGCACGCGTCCGGCAGCGTCAAGTTGCAGTTCCGCGGCGACTCGGGCGCGTGCGCCCGGCCCGTGGGTGGCGGTGAGCCATCCTTCGGAGGCGATGCGGTATGCGGCGGGGCCGGCCGGCTTGGCCACCACCGTGAACCGGCCATCGCCGAGGGGCGTGCCGCGCTCGCCGCGGTAGTCGGCGCCGTGGGCGCGGAGTTGGGCCACGGCCTTGTCGATCCCGCCCTCGGCGATCGTGACCGCGGCGCGGGTGCGCTGGGTGCGCGCCATGTTCGACATGGTGCGGTGGATGAGCGTGAGGAACGCGGCGGCGAAGATGCTGATGGCGGCAAGGTATCCGAGGGCGAGGATCATGGCCGAGCCGCGGCGGGCGTTGGAGCGCGCCGGGCGGTTTGTCGTGTGTCTGCGGTTTATCATGGGCCTACCCGCCTGTCCTGGGCGCGCCAATGGTTCGGATGGCGGCGCGCAGCGTCGTTCCGTTGGACGGATTGTCCTGCTTCCGGCCGTCTTCGGCGTCGAGCCAGAGCGAAATGCAGCGCGCCCGGGCCGGATCGGCCGTGTCGTAGTCGAACCGGATCGCCTCGAGATCCGGGCGGAACGTGGCGAATCGTTCCGAGGTGTATGCCCCGTTCTTCTCGACGACGATCAACCGGCTGAGGCGTTGCTGCCCGGGGCCCAACCGGCCGAACACGGCGAACCGGGCGTCCTCGCCCGGGGCCGGATGGAGTGCGAGCACGAGGGTGTCCGGCCCGGTTCGGTGATCGCCTACGCCGCCGCACACGGCGTCGGCCTGGCGCACGGTTCTTGTGAAGGCGTTGTCGATTTCGTCGAGGCCCATCATGCGATCAACGGCATTGCTGCCGGCCAGGGACAGGCGCGTGCCCGAGATGAAGAGCACGAGCGTGAGATTGACAATCACGGCGAGGACGGCGATATACACCAGCGTTTCAAGGAGCGTCATGCCCGCGGCGGCTCGCGGCGTTCTCGGCGGGGCGGTCATGGCGCGCCTCCCTGCCCCTTGTCGGCGATGAGGGTGGTGGCGTGCTGCTCGATGGTGCGGCCATAGTCGCCCGTCCACCGGATTCGGACGAACACCTGTTTGAGCGCGCCCGGGGCGGCGCTCGCCCCATCCTCGATCCGGACGTAGGGCGTGGCGTTGTGCAGGGCGGCCGTCTCGGGCGAGTCGCTGACGAAGGCCGCGCGCTCGCCGTTCGCGAGTTCCTGGAACGGCAGGGCGCGCAAGGTTTCGATCTCGTTCTGCACCGCCCGCGCGGCAACGGATGCCTCGCGGATGGTGCGTATGCGGGCCGTGCCATACTGGAAGGCCTGGAGTGCGCCGAACACGCCCAGCGAGAGCACAAACAGGGCCGTGGTCAGATCGATGAGGCAGATGCCCGCTGTGCGCGCGGGGGCCGCGGCGGAGGCCGCGGCGCGGCCGGGGCACGTTCCGGCGGTTCGGCGCGTCATGACGAAGCCCCCTCTTGCCACGCGGCGCGCGGCACGACGCGGTTGAGTTCTTCGAGTGTGGTGGTGCCGTCGAGGGCGCGTTCGAGGCCGTCCTCGACGAGTGGAGTCATGTGGTTGCGAAGGGCGGCCTCGTGGAGCGCGCTCGTACGCGGCCGCGTCAGGATGAGTTCGGCGATCTCCTCGTTCACGGAGAGCAACTCGCCCAGGGCCGTGCGGCCGAGGTATCCGATGCCCTGGCAGGCATCGCACCCGGCGCCGCGCTGGAACCGGTGGGGCCCATCGACGACGCCGAATTGGGCGCACAAGTCCGGATCGGGCGTGTCGGGCGCGGCGCAGGCGGGGCAGGTGGTGCGGACGAGGCGCTGGGCGAGCACGCCGGTGATGGAGGAGGCGACGAGGAAGGGCTCGACGCCCATGTCGATGAGGCGCGTGAACACGCCCGCGGCCGTGCCGCTGTGGATCGTGCTGATGACGAGGTGCCCGGTGAGCCCCGCCTGGATCGCAGTGCGGGCGGTATCGACGTCGCGGATCTCGCCCACCATGATCACTTCGGGATCCTGGCGCAGCAGGGAGCGCAACGCGGCCTCGAAGGTGAATCCGGCGTGGGGGTTGATCTCGGTTTGGGCCACCTGGGGGAGGCGGCGCTCGACGGGATCTTCAATGGTGACGACGTGGGGGGCCGAGTCGCGTCCGGCCATGATCTCGTGGAGCAGGGCGTAGATGGTGGTGGTCTTGCCGCTCGAACTGGGCCCGGTGAGGAGGAGGGTGCCTTGGGGGCGGCGGCAGAACCGGCGGAGCGCGTCGGCCACGCCGGGGCGGAATCCGAGGGCATCGAGGGCGAGCATCTCGTCGTGGGCGGTGGGGATCCGAATCACGATCTTCTCCCCGTTGACGGTGGGGAATGTGGACGCGCGCATGGGCACGCGGCACGGGGTGGCTTCCTGTTCGATCCGGCCGTCCTGCGGCACGTCGCGCTGGTAGACGACGATACGGGCGAGGATCTTGATGCGGGCAATGACTCTGGCCTGATGCGGTCTGGGAATCCGGGCGATATCGTGGAGAATGCCGTCGATCCGGTATCGCAGGGCGAGGCAATCGTCCCACGGCTCGAGATGAACGTCGCTCGCGCGGTAGTGCACCGCGTGGAGGAGGGCCGCATCCACGGCCGCGATGGCCCCCTGCTCGGCGGCCGTGTCGAGCCGGTTGATCAGTTCCTCTTCCAGGCGATGGAGCGGCACGATCCCGGGGCCGCCGGCATCATCGCCGGAGGGGCCGTCGGCCGGGTTCCGGATGATTCTCAGTTTCGCAGCCATTGTCCTCGTTCCTCGTTACATCGCATGGATCAGCCCATCCGCCATGGCAATGGCGACGGAAAACACGGAGAGACACACGGCCAGAGTGAACGCGCCTGCCGTGACGATGCACAGCGGCAACAGGGCGTCGATGGCCATCTTGGTGAGCTTGAGTGTCTGGCGCCGGTAGAGCCGGCCGAGGCGCCCGAGGGCCTCGGGCAGGAGGCCGGCGCATTCGCCTACCGACACCATGCCGCTGAATGCGGCGGGGATGCCGGGTTCGGCCCGGAGGGCCTGGCTCAGGCTGTCTCCTTGCTCGATGCGCGTGCGGACGCGCGCCATCTTCTCGGCGTGCTCGGCGTTGATGTCGAGGGCGGCGGCCGAAGCCAGTGCCTCGTCCAGGGGCACGCCGCCGGCGGTCAGCCGTTCGAGCACCAGGGCGACATGCGCCAGATTGCATTTCATGTGGATGCTGCGGATCAAGGGGAGCCGCGCGAGGACGCGCCCCATCTGCCGGTTGATCCAGCCGCGGCGACGCGCCCGGTGTGCGACGAACGCGGCCACGGCAACGGGCGTGAGGAGGAGGAGGAGGGCGAACACCCATGGCGGGCTCGGCAGGGCGAGCCAGAACGCCTGTGCGGCCTCCCCGGCGGAAATGAGGCGTTGGGCGATAGGAGGCATTTCTGCGCCGAAGAAGGCGAGTTCTCCTTCGAACTGGGGCACGACGGCGGTGGCGACGAAGAGCGCGATGGCGCACTGGAGGAACAGCAGCGACGGCACGTAGAACACGATGAAGGAGCGGTTGTCGTCCCAGAACGACTGCCTCAGGATGATCAACTCGGACAGCCCGTCGAGCACCTCGCCAAGGGTGCCGGTTTGCTCTCCGGCCTTGATGAGATCGGTGTAGTACCGCGGGAAGAAACGGTGCAGGTTGGCCGTGGACTCCCAGAGGGCGAGGCCGGCCGCGAGATCGTCGCGCAGCGCCAGCAGAATCGACTCGAGTTTCGAGTCGGGCGCGTCCACGGCCGCGACCTCGAGGCCGTGAACAAGAGGTGCATTGCACTTGATGAGGGCGGCCAGTTGCGACGTCACCGTGAGCAGGTGGTGGGTGCGCTGGGCGGGCCGCAGGTAGCCCGGGCCGGGCCACGGCGGCGGCACGGCCGGGGCGCGCCCGAGCTTCTGCCTGAGCAGGGCGCCGATGTCCGTTTTGAGCAGTGCTCTCAGATCCATGGCTGCATCAGAATCCCCCGATGGCGTCCGCCAACGTGAACAACGGGAGGTACATGGACAAGACAACGCTACCGATAACCGTGGCCAGAAAGACGATGGTGGCCGGCGCGAGCAGGGCGAGCACCGTTCCGCCGAGCCGGGCAACGGAGCGTTCGTAACCCTCTGCCAGCGTGAGCAGGGCTTCGTCTACGTCGCCGCGCTCCTCGGCGGTCGCGAGCAGCCAGCAGAAGGTGTGCTGGAAGCGGCCCGTGCTTTCGAGGGCATCCGACAGGCGCCCGCCGCCGTTGACATCCTCGGCGGCCTCGGCGACGGCGTCGCGGAGCACGGCATTGCCCATCGTGGCGGCGGCGAGGTGGAGGCTCTCGACGGGCGGCACGCGGCTGGCGAGCAAGAGCCCGAGGCTCCGGCTGAACCGGGCCATGGCGCTGGAGAAGCAGAGGGAGCCAAACACCCACAAGTGGAGCTTGAGCCAATCGAGCCGGCGCCCCAGGGAGTAGTTGTGGAGAATGCTGCTGGCCATGAGCGAGAGGCCGGCGGCCATGGCGGTGACGACGACGGAGATGGGCATGAAGTTCGCCCGGACAACCGAACTCGCATTGAGGCTGGCCTGCGTCATCCAGGGGAGTGCCATGCCGAACGACTCGAACGCCTCGGCATACGCCGGCACGACCTTCAGCAGAAGCAGCACCAACACAGCGAAGGCAACGGCGACCACGACGCAGGGATACGCAATGGCTTCCTGCACGCGGCTCTTTGCCTCGAGCATCTTGCTGGAATAGTCGGTGAGGTTGCTGAGCACGCCCGACAGGTTTCCACTCCGCTCGCCGGCGCGGACGATGCTGAGGTAGATGGGCGAGAACCTGTCGGCATGGCGGCCCAGAGCCTGTTCGAGGGTGGCGCCCTGATCGAGCCGGGTGTGAACGTCTTCGAGGATCGGGCGCAGCCGGGGGTTCCGGATGTCCTTGGCCAACGCCGCGATCGAGGGGGCCAGGGGGAGGCCGGATCGCGTGATGGCGAGGAGCTGCTCGTTGAGGAGATCGAGGTCTTCCCACGTCAGCCGCTTGCGTGTGGGCAGCAGGCCCCGCCGGATGGTGAACGGCCGCACTTCGCTGACCTGGAGGCCGCGTTCGCTCAGGATGGCGGCGACGCGCCGGGCCGAGGACTCTGCCATGGAGCCGTCGAATTCCTGCCCGGTCTCGTCGACGGCCCGATACGTGAACAACGGCATCTCGACCTACTCCCTCGCCGGCCCGGACACGAACCGAAACGTTGGCCTTACGGTCTGCCTCTACGCCGCACGTCAGATGCGACGGGATGCTACTTAATGGCCTTCCGAAGACGGCGCGATCAAACGACGCGCAGGGACAAGCCCCCGTGAATCCGGCCCCTGCGGGGGGGGGCCGGCTAGTCGGTATCCCGGTTGGAGTCGGGGGCGGCCGTCTGCGACGGGGCGGGTTGCAGCTCGATCTCTTCCTCGATGTTGAACTTCCACTCGACGAGGGGCCGCGATACAACCGGGATATGAGC
>JAFGTL010000071.1 GCA_016934125.1 Candidatus Hydrogenedentota bacterium | reverse complement strand
TCCGTCTTGAAATGGTATTGCACCCAGTACTGATCACCGGCCTCGTTATACCACTTGAACGTGTGGCTGCTGTATCCGTTCATGTGCCGGTACGACTTCGGCGTGCCCCGATCCGAGAACAGCACCGTCACCTGGTGAATCGACTCCGGCGTCAGCGACAGAAAGTCCCAGAACATGTCCGCATTCGGCATGTTCGTCGCCGGATCCCGCTTCTGCGTGTGGATGAAATCCGGGAATTTCAGCGGATCCCGGATGAAGAACACCGGGGTGTTGTTCCCCGTCATGTCGTAGTTGCCCTCTTCCGTGTAGAACTTCACCGCAAACCCGCGCGGATCGCGCGCCGCATCCGCCGAGCCCTTCTCGCCGCCTACCGTCGAGAACCGCGCCAGCACCTCCGTCTTCTTGCCCACCTCAGACAGGAACTTGGCCCGCGTGTACTGCGTCACGTCATTGGTGACCTCGAAGTAGCCGTGCGCCCCCGCCCCCTTCGCGTGCACCACCCGCTCCGGAATCCGTTCCCGGTTGAAATGGGCCAGCTTCTCCATCAGATGCACGTCCTGCATCAGCGCCGGCCCGCGCGGCCCCGCGGTTACCGTGTTCTGATCATCCGCCACCGGAGCGCCCGAACTCGTCGTCAACCTCTTCTTATCCTTACCCTTAGCCATCCGCGTAGCCTCCTTGGTTGTCCGCCAATGCCTCCCCGGCTCCTGGATACCCCGCCCGCCCAATCCCGCTGCTTGCGGGCCATGCATAGGATACCCCTCGCCACTGGAAACGCCACGCAACCCACCACTATTCCGGCCTCGCACACGCACCCCCGCGCCTCACGAAAAAAGGGAGGCGCTCCCTTCCAGAAGCGCCTCCCGCAATCTCTTTCCTGCGCCCGGCCGCCCTCACTTCCCCCGCACCGGATAGAGATCGAACTCGTTGAGCGTCGGCCCTTCGGACGCCTTCAGGATATTGAGCCGCACCTCCCGCGCCGTGATCGGCTCGAATTCCCGCGAGAACGCCGGGCCGATCCGGCCGCCCGTCAGCACCGTCTCCCACCCGCCGTCGTCCCCTCTCCGCTGCAACTCGTACGACTCCACCCGCGTCCCGCACGCCTCGTCGATCGTCATCCGATCGAACGTCACCTCCTTGCCCAAGTCAATCGCCAGCCACGCCGCGTACGTACCGCCGTCCGTGGCCCACCGGCTCGCCGAGTTGCCGTCCACCGCCTTGTCGGCCGTGTACTCCTTCATGCCCTGATACACATTCGACGCCGTCGCCGGCTTGCCGGCGGTGAGCGACGCCGACACGAACACCGGGGCCACCTCCCCGGCGGGCCTGTCCAGCGTCAACTCGACAATGGTGTCGATAGCGTGGGGGAGGGCGGGCGCCAGCGAGAGCGTGAGCCCGTCTTCCGCCTGCGACACCTCAACCTCCCCGCCCGTCAACAGCCTGCTCGATACCACCCGCGCCCCGAGCCCCGGCAACACCACCTCGTTACCGGCCGGCGCCAACAGGTGCAGGTAGGCCACGTTACCCGTGCACGTGCTCGCGCACCAATCGCACGGCCTGTACGGGCCGCCCCGCGTCCCGTAAATCGTCCCGCCGTATTGCTCGAGCCACGCGCCCATCTCCTTCAGCCGCTCCACTTGCCGCGGCTCGATGGCCCCGCTCGGCATCGGCCCAACGTTGAACAGCAGGTTCCCGTCGCCCCCCGCGCATCGGATCAGCGTGTGCAGGCATTCCTCCAGCGATTTCATCGTGTCGTCCGGCTTCCAGGCCCATTGCCGGCAGATGGTGATACACGATTCCCACGGCCGATCGTTCTGAAACGCGCCCACCCGTTGCTCCGGCGTGTCGAAGTCCGCCTTCAAACCCGCCCGGTTGTTGATCAACACCCCCGGCTGCAGTTCCCGGATCATCTTGAACAAATCATCCGAGTCCCAGTCGGCCGCCGTCCCCGCGAGCCCGTCGAACCAGATGACGTCCACCTGCCCGTAGTTCGTGCACAGTTCCCTCAATTGCCCGTGCAGATAGGCCACGTATTGAGCGTGCCGCTCCGTGCGGTAATCCGGGTGGTGCCAGTCCGGCGGCGAATAGTAGAAACCGAGCCGCATCCCCGCCTTGTGGCACGCCTCCGCCAGTTCCGCCACCACATCCCGCCCGAACGGCGAATTCGTGATCTTGTACTCGCTCAGCGCCGTGTCGAACATGCAGAAGCCATCGTGATGCTTCGTCGTGAACACGATGTACTTCATCCCGGCCGCCTGCGCGATGGCCACCCACTCGTCTGCATCGAACTCGACGGGGTTGAACGACTCGTACAGCCTGTCGTACTCCTCCGCCGGGATCGGCCCCGAACCGCCCGTGCCCCGGCGTTCACCACCCCGCGACCACCCGATCTCCGTACCCTTCAGGCTCACCGGGCCCCAATGCACGAACAACCCGAACCGCGCCTCCGTCCACCACGCCATATCCTCCTGCGCCGCATGCAGATACGCCCGCTCCGCCGCCCCAGCCAGGGCGCCCGCACCGCACAGAACAACTGCCGTCACCAACGCCGAATATCCTCGCATAACGAGCCCCCTTTCTCCTCTCGACTGGGTGCCGGCGAACCGCCCAGCATCAGTCTGTGCCGTAACGCCAGCAGTATACACGTTCTCTGCTCGGAGCGCCGCGGCTCGCGAGGGCGTCGAAGTGACGCGGACACGCGGCGCCCGAGGCGCTCCACCACGCTACCTGCCAACGCAACGGGGCGGCCCTGCGTCATGGATGGGGTGCCGCACTTCCGCGCATCTCCGCGCGGTCCTTGTGTCCGCACCCCTACAATGTTCGCGCCCTCGAGTAACCGCGCATCTTCTTCGACACCAATCCGGCCGCTGGCCCGGATTTCGCGAAGCTGGGCTGGTGTTCGTGCGTCACGCCCCGCGTTGTATGGGCTGAACAGACTCCCCGTCCCTCGTGTGCCGCCCCCTGACGGGGGCTCCGGAGCGGTGGGGGCTCGTGCCGCACACCCACGGCTCGCGCCGTGGGCTACTCGGGGAGTACCGCCCGGCCATCCGGCCGGGCTCCGGAGGGGTGGGGGCCGGTTCCGCACACCCACGGCTCGCGCCGTGGGCTACTCGGGGAGTACCGCCCGGCCATCCGGCCGGGCTCCGGAGCCCCGCGAAACGCGGGGCGTCACTCTTCAAATAGCCCACGGCGCGAGCCGTGGGAACACGGGACGTCCCTCTTCCCTCTCCGGAGCCCCTGCAAGGGGCGGCACACTTGCGCCCCAAGCCGTTGAGAGGTCGCGCGGGCGCCCAATGGGCCGTGCAAACGGCGCGCGACTTCACGGCCGCGTTCTTCAACAGCTTGGGCGCGGATGGCATGTACGACAGGTTTGAGACCAAGCGCGGAACGGATCGGTTGAATCCGGACTACCCTCCGAAACGGTGACTTACGCCGTTGCCGACAGCCCCAGCCCCGCGGCGGCTGCGCGCGCGGCGCCGAGGGCGGCCTCCTCTTCCGCATGGCCCACTTCGCACGGCACGCCAAACAACTGCTCGACAATGCCCGGCACCGCCGGGTTCTTCCGCACGGCGTTCCCCGTGGCCAGGATCCGGCCTACGCCGTCGAGCCCGGCCGCCGATGCCATGTCGCGCAACTCGCGCACCATGCCTTCCGCAAACGCCCGCACCAGGTTCCCCGGCGTCAGGTTCTCCCGGTCGATCCCCTCGAGGGCCCCGCGGATCTCCGGCCGGCCCCGCTGCCCGCTGAATCGCGTATCCGCCATCAGCCCGGCCGCGCCCGGCGCCGTCTCCAGCGCCAGCTCGTTCATACGCGCGTATACCGCCTCGTCCCCAGGCGCCGCGCCGCCAAACGCGCGCACTGTGTCCTGAATGAACCGGCGCAGATACGCGTAGGCCCATCCGCCGCAAAGACTTGCACCTACAAGGAGGTACCCGCCCAGCGGCATCGGGCGCGTCTCGAGCCCCTCGCGGAACGCATACGCGCCCTTGAACACGGAGATCTGGCCGCCTGTGCCCAGGTTGAGCACGGCCGTGTCATCCGCGAACCCCGCCGCGCCGATCACGCTCGCCTGGTTGTCGCCCACCGGCGCGCACACCTGCACCTCGCCCGGCAGCCCGAGCGCCTTCGCCATGTCCGGCAACAGCGCCCCCAGAGGCCGGCACGACGGCCGCAGTTCCGGCAGCGCCTCCTCAGGGATGCCCAACGCCTCGACGCGTTCCCGATCCCACTGCCCGGCACGCACGTCCAGGAGTCCCCAACTCGCCCCATGCGTCGGCTCGCTCGAATAGCACCCCGACAGGCATCCCGCCACGTAGTCCGCCGCCGACAGCGCCCGCGCCCCCGCCGGCAGGCATCCGTTCTCCACCATCCACCCCAGTGTCGCCCCGCCGTAGCCCGGGTGCAGCCGGCACCCGCACCGCTCAACAGCCTCGTCCCCGTCGCCGTGCCCGCGCTGATCGCGCCACGTAATGAAATCCGTGCACGGCGCCGGCCGCTCGCCGCCCACCAGCAACACCCCGTGCATCTGCCCCGACAACCCGATGCCCCCCACGTCGCCCTCGACGACCGCCCCATCCGCCGCCACCGCGCGGACCAACTCGAAACACCGATCCCGGATCCGCACGGGATCCTGTTCATGGCGATCATGGGGGAGAGGGGAGATGTCCGCGTCGTTCGGCGCAGAACGCACAGCCAGCGCCTCGCCCGTCTCGACCGACAGCGCCAGCGCGCACAGTTTCGTCGTGCCGATGTCGAGGCCCAGAACGGTTGCCATGGCGCGCTCCTTGGTGGAACGCCATTACATCAGCACCCGGCCTCACACGTCAAGACATTCACACTGTCCACAATCCGCACGTAAGGCTCTCGACGTGGGAGACGAAGTCCCAATTGGCCCGCCGCGGCGGGCCTTTCCGCTGCCTTGCCGTTTCGCTCCATACATCGTGGGCTTCTTGATGGACGGCACACGCAGGGAAACCGGCAAGATGCCGCTTCTGCGTTGGACGGAAACGTAGACGCGGCATCCTGCC
>JAFGTL010000797.1 GCA_016934125.1 Candidatus Hydrogenedentota bacterium | reverse complement strand
TTCATCTTCTGTTGGAGCATGTTCGTGCCGCAGAAGGACTACATTCTGATGTTCTTCGCGATCACAGGAGCGATCTGGCTCGGTGGCGCGGGCTCGGTGATCATCGGGGGCCTCTATTGGAAGCGGGGCTCGACGGTGGGCGCGTTCATGGCGCTGTCGGTCGGCGCGGTGATCGCCGTCACCGGGATCGTTTTGGGGCAGTTCTGGGAGGCGCGTGTGTATCCCTTCATGGAGAGTTCCATGCCGGGCTTCCTGAACTGGCTCACCACGGTGATTGAGGGTATCGCCAGGGCGGTGCCGGCGATCAATTGGAAGGTGACGCCCGAGAAGTTCCCCCTCGATGGCCAATGGGTGAATTTCATCGCCATCGTGTGTTCGCTCAGTTCCTACATCATCTGCTCGCTCGTGGAGTGGTTAGTATTTCACCGGCCGGCGTTCGACATGGATCGCCTGCTCCACCGCGGCAAGTACTTGATCAAGAGCGATCACATCAGTCAGGACGCCAAGCCGTTGAGCGGCTGGCGGGCGGCGTTGCCGAACAAGGAGTTCACCACCGGCGACAAGTTCCTCTACTACGCCAAGCTGATTTGGACGATGCTGTGGTTCGCGGTGTTCGTGGCGTTCTGCGCCTGGCAACTGGGCTGGAGCATGCCGGTGGCCGCCTGGGCCAAGTTCTGGGGCATCAAGGTGGCCATCACCGTCGTGATCGGCACGGGGACAACGGTGTGGTTCTTCATCGGCGGGATCTACGACATCCGCGCGCTGTTCCGGACACTGGGCACGCTCAAACGCGACCACCTTGATGACGGCCGCGTCGTCAACCACCACAACGTGGAGGATGAGGTGCTCATCGAAGCGGAAGACGGTTCGGCCGGGGAGCCGGCGGGCCAACCTACCGGTGAGCCGACCGATGAAGATGGAGCCGCCGGGGCGGGAGCGGCGGTTGAGGCAGGCAAGAAAGAGGAATCCACCGGGGAGGAGACGCTATGAGTGCGCGAGTGTTTGCTATCGGTGCGGCGGGCATCGTGTTGATCGCGCTGGCCGGCTGCCAGACGTGTCCGAGCAAGGGAGCCGTGGCGCCCGAGCCCTACGCGTGCCGGCTTGCGGCCGGCCCGATCGCCATCGACGGGAAACTCGATGAAGCGGCTTGGGCCAAGGCCGACGCCATCACGGAGTGGCACATCTTCCAGCCGGAAGGGGCCGAATGCCTCTTCCCCTCGAAAGTCCGTCTGCTCTGGGACAAGGAGTTCCTGTACGTGGCCTTCGAGTACGAAGACATCGACATCTGGTCATACTCGAACGAAGCGGACTCCGAGCTGTGGCGGGGGGACGTGGCGGAGTTGTTCATCAAGCCAAGCCGTGAGAACCCCATCTACTACGAGTTTGTGATGGCGCCGAACGGGACGCTGTACGACGGATGGTATCCGAGCCGGGGCGCGGGCGGCTATTACCGCTTCAAGGATTGGGCGTCGAACGCGAAAGTGGCGACGCAGGTGAACGGGACGGACGGCGATCCGAGCGACGACGATCAGGGCTATGTCGTCGAGGTGGCGTTCCCGATGGCCCTGTTTCCGGATTGGGCCCAGCCGACGCCCGGCATGGAGTGGACGTTCGGCGCGTTCCGCTACGATTACTCGAAGGCCTACGACGATCCGCTCCTCATGATGACGATTCCTGAAGCAGCAGGCCACGGATACCACTCCTACGAAGGCTATCTTCCGTTGCGATTCGAGAAGTAGGAATGCCGGGAACGGTGTCAAGCCAGGCGGCGCGTTCCATCAAGGGGGTGCTCACAATGCGGATGAAGCTGCGGATGGGCCGGCAGATCGTGCGGGCCTGCGTGATTGGGTGTCTCGGGTGTGCGATGGCGGGTTGCTTCAATCCCGATAAGGGGAAGCTCCTGTTCCGGCCGGCCGTCGGGGACTCGCGCGCGATCGGCACGTTGACCACGGCCGCGGTTACGTTCAACCTGATGGCATTCCAACTGACCTTCGACGTCGGCAAGGAGGCGCGCTACACGTTCACGGTAAAGGCCGTGGACGCGGAGGGCACCGCCACTCTCGACGTGGTGTACGACTTCGTCAAGATGAAACTCTCGACGGGCGGGGAAGGGATGCCGGCCGGGCTGCCGCTCGCACCGATGCTTGCGGGGCTCGACATAGGCCCGGTGAACGAGGCGCTCAACGACCTCGCCGGCAAGAGCTTCACGATGCGCGTATCGCGTCATGGGGAGGTGCTCGAGGTGTCCGGCGCCGACGAGATCGCCCGGGCCATGGCGGGGCGCATCGAGCCGCCCGCAGGCCAGGACGCCACGCTCGTTCAGGACGCAGTCGTCGGGCTGCTCGGCAACGACGGGACGCTGATGCTCATGAGCATGGTGCTGTTCGCGGCGCCCGATCAGCGGATGAAACCCGGCGATTCGTGGCAGATCACCGCCGCGGACTTGACACAGGAGGCTCCGCCACAGGAGCAGATGCCGGGCTCGCTGGAGATCACGCACACGTTCAAGGGCCGGGAGCACGGCGCTGCATTGATAGACACAGCCGTCGCGTTTGAGCTGGACAAGGACGCGATGGCCAAGGCGATGCCGAAGGGCCCGGCTCCGGGCGTGGAAGTGGCGTTCGGGCTGACGGGCGACGGAACAGGCACGGTAAGGCTGAATGACAGCACGGGATGGCTCATCGAGCGTTCCTTAAGCGGAACCTGCACCGGCGCCATCGAGATCGCCAACTTGATGGGGCCCGGCACGAAGATGGCGATCCCGATCCAGGCCACCTTCGAGACGCGCGTGCAGGACGTCACCGGCCAGTCGTAGCCGCGTCGCGCCGATTCCGGGCCGGGCCTTGCCGCCGGGAGGGAACCCGCCGCATGGGAATGGGGTTCAACCGGTGAGGGCACGGCGCCTGCCGGTGCCGTGCCGCAACGAGAGTCACCAAGGCCGCCTCGGGCGAGAGGGGATTCTTGCCATGCGCGTTCCTGCCGCGTCCCTCGTATTCCTCACCATCCTTCTCCTGACCGCTCACGCCGGCGCCCAGCAAGGGCCCCAACCGCCGGGGGCCGTGCGCGCAATCCGCGTCGACGCATCGAACGTGATCGGGCGGATCCGATCCTTCCAGGGCGTGAATGTTGGGCCGGCACACACCCGGCGGGAGGTGCCCGGCGTGGCAAGGCAGTATCGCGAACTGCATATCGACTCGGTGCGCACCCACGACTTCTACGGGCCGTGCGATATCGACGCGTGGCGGCCGGGTGAGCCGTGGAACGCGCTGATCTTCCCGGATGCAGCGGCCGATCCGGAACAAGAGGGCGCCTACAACTTCGGCCCGTCGGATCGGCTGATCCAGGCGATCATGGACAGCGGGGCGGAGGCGTATTTCCGGCTGGGGCGCAGTTGGGGCGCCGACGCGTCGCCGCCCGATCCGGATCGCTTCGCGTCGGTGTGCCGGCACATCGTGATGCACTACAACGCCGGGTGGGCCGATGGGCACCACTTCAACATCCGGTACTGGGAGGTCTGGAACGAGCCGAACGGGCAGATGTTCTGGACGGGCACGCCGGTGCAGTTCTTCCGGCTGTACGAACGCGTGGCACGGGAACTGAAGCGCCACGATCCGGCGCTGAAGGTGGGAGCCTGCGGCCTCGCGGGAGGCAGCCAGCCGAGCCCGTACCGGGAGGATCTGATCCGATACTGCGCCCAGCAGGGAGCGCCGCTCGACTTCTACTCGTGGCACCATTATCACGGCAGTTCCGGCGATCCCTACGATATGGTGCGGATCGGGCAGCAGGTGCGCGCGCTGCTCGACAAGAGCGGGTTCACCGAGGCCGAATCGCACATTACCGAATGGAACCTCGCGCTGGGCCGGCAGGGTACGCAACACCAGGAATCGATGCAGGCCGGGGCGTTCACGGCGTGCGCGCTGATGTACCTGCAGGATGCGCCCGTGGACTTGGCCCACTACTACCGGGGCGATGCGGCCCACGGCATGGGGTTGTTTTTCCAGAACGGCGCCTACAAGAAGAAGGCGTATGCCTTCCGTGCGACGGGCCTGATGCTCGATACGCCGGAGCGCCTGGCGGTCGACGGCGCGGACACGCAGGGGCTTGCCGTGCTGGCCGGGCGCAGCCCGGGCCGTGAAGCGGTGCAAATCCTGATCGCCAACTACGAGATACGGCCCGTGGCGTCGCGCCGCCCTATGCACGCGGCGTTGACGCCGCGCGAGAACATCCGGTATCGCGATAACCGGGGATATGCGCTATCCGTGGAGAACCTGCCTTGGGGTGCACAGGATGAGTTCGTCGTGTCGCGCTACCGCGTTGCGGAGTCGGCGGATTTCGCCCGGGTTGGGCAAACCCCGGGCACAGGCACGCGGTTCGAGGCGCGCTATCCGCTGCCGCCGCCGACCGTGGAACTGATCGTCATCGAGCGGCGCTGATCGCGCGAGCTAGAAGTCGATGGCATTGAGCCCCGGAATGGACGATTCGAGGGGGATCGTCTCGATGGCGGTCGCGCCCAGCTTCGCGAGTTCGTACCGCGCCTTCGCAAGGGGCAGGGCGGCGTTGCACGCGTTGAGCTGGATGCTGAACTCGGTGAAGTTGACGCCCTCGTTGATCGTCGGCTCGTCGCCGTAGAGGCTGTTCGCCGCGAGGTAGTCGAGCAACGCGGGGACATCGTCCTTTTTCGCGTTGAAGAAGACGAGCACCTTGTCCTCCGCGTAGATGGATCCGTAGAGGTTGAGGAGAAACATCCGGGCGAGATCGTACTTGTCGGGATCGTCGCGCAACGCGGGATTCGCCCACACGCCGGCCTCGGAGGACATGATCTCATCGAGGATGTTAAGGCCGTAGTTGCGGATGGCCGAGCCGGACTGGGTGATCTCGAGGCCGAAATCCACGGAGCCATGCTTAACCTTGGCCTCGGTTTTGCCCCAGGTTTCGTAAATCACCAGGCCGGACTCGATGCGGGGCGGCGTCTTGAACTTCTGCACCGAGTAATCGTGGTGGGACTCGGCGAACCCGAGGGCGTCGATCTTGCCGCGGAACCACTCGAGGGCGAGATAGGGCATCTCGGACACCATCGTCACCAGGGGCTTCGCCTTCAGCAAGGCGGAGAGCCAGGCGTCGCAGGACTGCCCGGCCGTGTCCTCCGCGCCGATGATGACGATCTGCACCTCGCCGCGGCCGAGGCCGAGCACCTTGGTGAGTTGGATCTCGCGTCCGTATTCGTATTGGAACTCGAGGGCCCGCTCGCGGATCCAGTCATCGCCGCCGATGGCGATATCGAGTTCGCCGATGGCGAGTTGCGCGCCGAATTCCTGGGGACGCCCGTCCCATCCGACGAGGAAGGAGGCAAGCGGGAAAGAACTGGGGCCGCCCTTGTCGTAGCCGCGGGTGGGGAAGCCGGCGTCTTTGAGCAAGTCAATGAGGCTGCCGCCGCGATCCGGATCGGCCAGCGAGCCGGCGGGCAACCCAACAATCAAACGTGTGTCGTTCATGGAATCCCTACCTGGTTGTGTACTGCTCAGCCTCGGGCGGCCACACCGCCCACCTAGTCACGAGGTATGCGCATCGGGCGCCTTCCTCCACGGGACGGTTCCGCTCACAGCACGTGGCGGAACACCATATATCCTTCCGCGGCGTCGACGGAAACCTCGCGGCCCCGGACGCGGGCGGTATATTCGACGTTCTGGATACTCGAATGATGGATGGAATCGCGCATCTGGGATCGGTGCATCGAGAGCGCGCGCAACTTGTGTTCGAGGAAATCGCTGATGTCCACGTAGAAATTCGGGTGGAACTTCTCGCGTTCCAGGCTCCAGAAGAGCGACGTGTTGTCGTAGCCGACCACCAGCCGCTGGAACGGTTTGACCGCGGGCACTCCGGGCCGCGCCGCCGTGAAGGCGGCCCGGAACACCGCCTCGTGATCCTGGTTGTAGGAGCCCGTTGGGATAGCGAGCATGGTGGGCTTGAGCCGATCCAAAGCGAGTTTGCTTTCGCGCTCGAATTGGGCGATCAGATCCCGGCGGGGAATGCTGTCGAGCCGGAGATGGGTTTCGGTGTCGCGGAACAGGACGTCCCAATCGTCCACCTGGAGGAACTCCATAACGGCCGCAAGTTCCTGTTCACGCGCGCCGGCCGTCACCACCTCGGCCGTGCCGTCGTAGTGCTTGAGATCGCCCACCGAGCACACGATCACGTAGACTTCGCCGCCCAGGTGTTTGATGCGTGCCATGGTGCCCGCGCAGCCGAAACACTCGTCGTCGGCGTGCGGCGCGATCACCAGGAGTCGCTGTTCAGATAGAAATGCGTCTTCAGCAGTCAAGGCCTTGTTCCTCGATCAATGTCTCATACACCGCTTCAATGGACTGCACCATCCGCTCCAGGCCGTAGGCCGGGACGACTGCGGCGCGGGCGTCCGAGCCCATACGCCGCCGGCGCTCCGGATCCGCCGCGAGCGTCTCAACCGCGCCGGCAATGGCGCCGGCATCGCCGGGCGGCACCAGGAGCCCTGCGACGCCGTCGGCAAGCACATCGGGCACGCCGCCTACGGCCGACGCGACCGCGGGCGTGCCGGCCGCCCCGCACTCGAGCAACACCCGGCCCATCCCCTCGTTCACCGAGGGCAGCACGAAGATGTCCATGGCCGCCATCAAATCGGGGACATCATCGCGGAGTCCCAGCAGGCGAAACCGATCGCCCAGTGCCTGAGCCTTCTCGCGCAGGAATCCGGCCTGGGAGCCGTCCCCGGCCAGGATGAACCGGGCCCGGGGCACGGCCTCCGCAATCCGGTGCGCCGCCTCGACAAAATACGCGAATCCTTTGACGGGTTCAAGGCGGCCAACCCCGCCGACGAGGAGATCGCCCGGCTCGATGCCGAGGGCGCGGCGCGTCGCCTCCCGGCGCTCGACGGCGGCGGCATATGGAGAGAGGTCGATGCCGCTGAAGATGGCGATCCACTGCTCGCGGCGGCCGACCCCTTGGGCGAGGTGCTGCTCGATTCCGCGCGCGGTGAGGGCGATCAGACGGTGGCTCTTGCGGGCGGCGTAGCGTTCGAGCCGGATGAATACCTGGGTGACGGGCTTGGGGAAGTAGCCTTCGAACACGTGGCCGTGGGGGGTGTGGACGATGAGCGGCACGCCAGCCCGCACGGCGGCCAAGCGCCCGACAAAGCCCGCCTTCGACGTGTGGGTGTGTACGATATCGTAACGGCGCTCGCGGAACACCCGCGCGAGTCGGCGAAGCGCCAGCCAGTCGCGGACGGGCGAGACGGCCCGGACGAGCATGGGCTCACGGATCACGTCGATGCCGGCCGCGCGCACCCGATCTTCGATGGAGCCCTCGGCCCCGGTGGTGTAGCCGCTGATGAGATCGACTTCGTAGCGGGCGCGATCGGCCAGGCGCACGGTATGGAAGGTATTCTCCTGGGCACCCCCTTTGCAGAGGCGGGTGATCACGTGGGCGACGCGGAACCGCTTCATGGCGCCGTCTCCAGCGCGTCCAGAAGGCGGCGCGTGAACTCCGCCCAGTTCAGCTCGGACTCGACGCGGCGCCGGCCGTTCTCTCCGAGGCGGCGCGCGAGCGCAGGATCTTCAAGTATGCGGAGCACCGCCCCGGCGAGCGCCTCGGGATCGTCGGGCTCGACGAGGAGCCCTGTCTCGCCATCGAGGACAGCGTCGACAACGCCGCCGGATCGGCCCGCGACCACCGGCTTGGCGTAGGCGTGCGCCTCGGCGAACACGAGCCCGAACCCCTCGACTTGCCCCCTCTCCCCCACGCCGGCCGGCAGCGCGAACACGTCGCACACCGCGTAGAGCGCGGCCACATCTTCATCGTCCAGGTGCCCGGCCAGGAGCACGTGGTCGCGCACGCCCAGGTTCCGCGCGTCCTGCACCACATCGCTCAGGCACGGGCCGCGCCCGACAATCACGAGTTGGGCGTCGGGAACTCGCTCGAGGATGCGCGGCAGCGCACGGACGAGCGTCCGGTGGCCTTTGCGGGCCACAAGCCGGCCTACGGCCAGGATGACGCGCCGGCCCTCGAGGACGAACTTGCGGCGCGCGGCGGCGAGCGCGTCGCCGGACAGGGCATGCGGCTTGGGTGCACCGGGCAGGATCGTGGCGATGTTGTGGGGGGATGCGCCGAAGGCGGTGAGATTATCGCGCGTGAACTGGCTGATGGCCACGACAAGGGCCGCGCGGGCGTAAACGCGTTTCAGGAGGCGGGCGACCACGGGCGTGCGGCGGAACTTGAGGAATTCGTAGGCATAGGCGAAGGTGACATAGCGGACGCCGTGGATCCGGCGCGAAAGCCAGCCGAGCACGCCGCCATAGGCCACGTTGATGCCGAGGATCAGATCGGCCCGGCGCGCATGGGGCCAAGCCGCCGCGAGAAGGGGGATGAGGCGGAACCAGCCGAGGCCGTAGCCGCGGTAACGGCGAACCACGGCGGGTTCCCGGGCATCCCACTCGGCCTGGCCGGGGAAATGGGGCGCGATAACGGTGACGTCGTGGCCGAGGGCGGCGAGTTCGCGCGAGAGTTGGAGGGCGACGGTGCTGATGCCCCCCTCGATGGGCGGATAGTCGGCCGTAGGAATCAGGATCTTCACCGCTTAGTCACCACAAAGTCCCCGATCACAAGGGCGTCCATGCCGGTGCTGTAGAAGCAGCGGACGGCGTCGGCGGGGGTGTTGACGATGGGCTCGCCCATGACGTTGAACGACGTGTTGAGCACGAGGGGCACACCGCGCAACCGCTCGAAGGCCTCGATGAGCCGGTAGTAGAGCGGGTTGACGGCTTTCGAGACGGTTTGCACGCGCGCGGTGCCGTCGACGTGGGTGATGGCAGGGACGCGCTCGTGCTTGTCGGGCTTGACGGGATAGACGAAGAGCATGAAGGGCGAGCGGCCGCATCCCTCGAAGTACTCGTGGGCCCGCTCTTCAAGGACACTGGGCGCGAACGGCCGGAACTCCTCGCGGTGCTTCACGTAGGCGTTGATGAGATCCTTCATGTCGGGGCGGGTGGGATCGGCCAGGATGCTCCGTGCGCCGAGGGCCCGGGGGCCGAATTCCATGCGGCCCTGATACCAGCCGACGATGTTGCCGTCTGCGAGCAGGCCGGCGGCCCGCGCCACGAGGTCGGAGGGCTGCTCATAGGGGATCTTGGCGAGATCGAGGAACCGGCGGATGTCGTCATTCGAGTGGGCCGGGCCGATGCAGGCGTCCTCCATCACGAACGAACGGGGCGCGCCGGTGAGGGCGTGGTGCAACTGATAGGCGGCGCCGAGGGCGATGCCATCGTCGCCGGCCGCGGGCTGAACGTAGATCTCGTCGAAGGGGCACTCGCGCAGAAGGCGGCCATTGGCAGCGCTGTTGAGAGCGACGCCGCCTGCCATGCACAGGCACTTGCTCCCGGTGGCCTCGTGGAGCCGGGCGGTCAGATGCAGCAGAGCCTCCTCGAGGACGTGCTGGGCGGAGGCCGCGATGTTCCGGTGCCGCCCCTCAACGGGCTCGCCCTTGGCGCGGGGCGGCCCGAATCGATCGAGGAACTTCTTGGAGAAGTAACCGCACCGGGAGCCGGGCACGTGGTGGCAGGCCAGCCAGGAGAGATCGATGCGATAACGGCCGTCGGAGGCGACCCCCACAATGCGGCGGAACTCGTCGAGGTACTCCGGTTCGCCGTAGGCGGCCAGGCCCATGACCTTATATTCATCGCTGGCACGCAGGAATCCGAGGTAGTCGGTGATGGCGGAGTAGAACACGCCCAGCGAGTTCGGATAGTGCTCGGAATAGAGCCGCTTGATCGTCGTGCCGCGGCCCATTCCCGTCCAGGTCACGTGCCACTCGCCGATGTAGTCGACGGTGAGCAGGGCGGCTTCATCGAAGGGGCTTACGAGGAACGCGGAGGCCGCGTGGGCCGGGTGGTGCTCCATGAAGTGGAGTTTGGCCTTCCTGCCGCACAGACTCCGCATACCCCAGGCGTACTGGGCGTTATGGAGCACCTCATAGGCCATGTAACCCGCCGAGTAGATTGGACTTCTGAACATCTGCCGGAGCCGGTAGGGCAACCGGCGGGCGAGCCGCATGCCCGGCCGCATGTAGCAGCCGATGTGGTCGATGTCGTCTTCCGTGAGGCCGGCCTCGGCCAGGCAGTAGGCAACGGCGCTACGGGGCACGCCGCCTTGGTGCTTCTTGCGGGTCAGGCGCTCCTCGGCGACTCCGGCCACGAGGGTGCCATCGCACACGAGCACGGCCGCAGAGTCATGGGAGTAGCCGCCGATTCCGAGGATGTTCATGCCGTCGCCTCCAGATGGCCTTAATGTCGAAGCTCATTATACATAACGGGAACGGCGGCCGGCGCTGCGGAGAGGATCAGTGGAAGTACCCCATGTTCCGGAGTTGATCCATCTGCTCCTCGTTGAGGGGTTCGGGGGCATCATCCTCAAGGGCGGTGGCGGGCCGCTCCACCACGACCGCCTTCAGATACGCATCGAGGTCGGAACGATGAAACTCGAGGCCCGGGGCGCTATCAGCGGCGATGTCGTGCCGCTCACCCGGATCGGCGCGGAGGTCGTACAACTCCTCAGTGTACGCCGATGGGGGTGCTTCGGAGCCATCGCGGCTGGTGGCCAGAACCCAGTCCTTGTTGGAGACGATATACTTCTCGCCCTCGACGCGGTGCGCACGCATGAGCCACTCGCTCACGGTGTGGGTGTCCTCGAACCAGGCCGGCTGGCACAGATCGCTCGTGACGGAACGGCGGGCATAGGGACGGCCCTTGATCAGGTTCAGGAGACTGATGCAGTCGGGCGGGGGCTCATGCTCGATTTCCATGAGTTCGAGAGCGGTGGCGAACACGTCGGTGAGCGAGACGAGTTCGGGGATACGGCGGGCCGCGGGCTGCGCCCCGGGAAGGCGGATGATGAGGGGCACGCGAAGCACCTCGTCATAGATCTGGGTGGTGTGGCCGTAGCAGCCATGGTCCCAGAGTTCTTCGCCGTGGTCGGAGAAGATGACGAGGGCCGTGTTGTCGAGGATGCCCTCTTCGCGAAGCCAGGCGATGAAGTTGCCGAGAGTCTCGTCCGTGAACGCGACCTCGCCGTCGTAGTTGGCGGCGATCCACTGCTTGTCGTCGTCGGTTTCGGCGAAGCGGGGCCAAAGGACGCCGGTGTCTTTGACGTCGGGGGCCAGTCTCTCGACGAACTCGGGCGGCGGCCAGTAGGGTTCATGGCACTCATACGTGTGGATGAAGAGAAAGAAGGGGAACTGGCGGTGCAGATCGATCCACTGCCGGGCCCGGTTGAACGTCTGAAGAATGTAACCGGTGGAGTCGTTCTGCGTGCGGTGGCCGTCCCAGTACTGCTCGAAGCCCTGGCCGAACCCGAGCCAGGAGGATACCGCGCCGCCTTCCGTGTAGGCGGCGGTCAGGTAGCCGGCCTCCCGGGCCAGTTCGGCCAGCGACACCCACTCGGGCCGCAGGTGGAGGCGCGGACGCGACGGATCGCGCGTCGACCACATGCCGGCCTCATGGACGGATGGATGGAGCCCGGTGAACAGGGAGGCGTGGCTGGGCGTAGTCCAGGTCGACGGGGCCACGGCGGTCTCGAAGAACAGCGTTTCCTCGACAAGTCGATCGAGGAAGGGGCTGGTGTCCTTGGGATAGCCATGGCAGCCGAGCCGATCGGCGCGGAGTGTATCAAGACTGATGAGAATCAGGTTGGGCGGGGAGGCGGCGGGCCGGGCCGCCCCCTGGGCCAGCAGGATCGGGCTGCCCCAGAGCGCGGCGAAGATGGGCGGCTCCTCGACCTCGGGATCGGACACGAGTTCCGTCTTGAAGATGAAGCGCGCCGTGGCCCCGTCGAACGCGCTGAGATCCACGCTCCGATCGAGCCATTTCCGGAGGAGGTCGTCGGGATAGCGCATGCAAACCTCGTCGAACACCGTCGTCGGCCGCCACCGGCCCGTGTCGAGTTTGACGGTGAAACGGACAGTAATCCGGGAGGGGTTGCCCTCGTATTCCTTCATGCCGATGGCGAAATCGAGCCGGGCCGCGGGGGGAATGTGGACGGGGCCGGACACATATTCGCGTGTGACGGGCACCAGTTCCTCAGCCCGGATCAAGTAGTCCCGCCGGGGGCCCTTGGACAAAGGAACGGCGACCTCGATGGCGGCCAGCTTCTCCGGCGTACGCCTCTGGGGGAGATCGACGACCACCATGCCCGGTTCGTTCCCGTCCTGCCAGTCCATAGTGCCGGGCGCGACTTTGGCGAAGATGCGCATCTGCCCGGCCGAATCGCTGATCCGGGCGCAGTCTACGAGGTCGCCCAAGGGGGCGACGCCCGACTCAGGGAGAACGACGAGTCGGGCGGGCGTCACGCGGGGGGCATGCAGCACGTTGCGCGATTCAGCATCGAGGGACACCTTGGTTTCGTGCCAGGCATCGGCGAAAACGGCGTCCTCGACGAAACGATAGAAGGGCTCGGCGACGCGGGCCGGCACAGACTCGTGTTCCGCCGGGCCGCAGGACACGACCGCGGCAAGCAGGAGCACGCCAGCGCCCCTGCATTGCCAACGTATACCTCTGGAAACCACGGTACCGTCTCCGACTGTCTGCCCCGGCAACCTCTTGGAGGATAGTATCTTAACGCATGTCCACCGCCCTGGCCAGCCCTAGCTCCGCTGGCGCTGCCGAAGGCACTCGGCCAAGGCAATCGCTGCGCTGACGGAGGCGTTCAGCGACGTGATCGGGCCGGTGAGCGGAATCCGGAGGTGGAAATCACAGTGGCGGCTCACCAGCGGCCGGATGCCGCTGCCTTCGCTGCCGATGACGAGGCCAACCCGTCCCCGGAGGTCCGCCTCCCAGATGGTTTGCGCGGCGCCGGCGTCGAGCGCCGCGATCCAGAACCCGGCCGCCTTGAGCGCCTCGAGGGCGCGGGCCACATTGGTGGCCCGAACCAGGTCAATGTACTCCATGGCGCCGGCGGCGCTCTTCATGGACACCGTGGAGATGGGTGCGGACCGATCCTTGCCGTAAAGGACACCGGACGCGCCACAGGCCGCGGCGGAACGGACGATGGCGCCGAAATTGTGGGGATCCTCGACGCCGTCCAGGATCACAGCAAGCGCATCGGGCGCCGCGTGGCGGGCGAGCCAGTCTTCGACGCACAGTTCGGGGAGCGGATCGGCCTCGAGCACAACGCCCTGATGCGCGGCGCCCCCCACGAGGCCGTCGAGGTCGGCGCGGGACCGTTCCTCAACCGGCACATCCGGCGCAACCTGAGCGAGGGCGGCGCGCAACGCGTCGAGTCCCTTGGCGTTACGCAGGACAACCAATCGCCGGGGGGCCCGCTTCCCCGCTCGCAGGCATTCGAGGACGGGAATTCGCCCCGCGACGCGCTGCGGCACAATCAGAACCCCGAGACCTCGCCCAACTCGTGCGTCTCCCGGAGCTTATCGGCACGCAGTTTGAGGTTTTCCTTCTCCGGGACACGCTTGTCGACGGTGTGCGCGTCAATGGAGCGCAAGTAGTCGAGGATGCGCACGGCCTCGACGTAGTTATCGAGCTTCTCGGCGCACTTGGCGAGGCGGTACTGGTTGTAGAGGGCGTTTGCACCTTCGGGATAGAGGTCAATGGAACGCTGCAGGACCTCCTGGCACCGTTTGTAGCGGAAGGTCTTGAGGAGGAACCCGCCTAGCCGGCTGAGCCCGGCCTCGTTGACCTTGTCCTTCTCGACGTCGTATCCCGGCGCTTCCTGGGTGAAGCGCTTGTACATGAAGTCGACACCGGGGTCCGAGATGAGCCACCATCCCAGCACGATTACCACGACGATAAGCGGCCACTTGAGTTGACTTAAGTCCATGATGTCCTCCCCTCAATTCTGCGGCATGAGTTCTTTGATGAAACTGGCAATGCCCATCTTCTCTACCATATCACTAATCACGGGAAGATCAAAGACCGTTGCGAGGATGGCAACGAACGCCAACAGCACGAGGAGGGCGAGGACCTTCCCGAGAAAGTGCCGGAACAGGGCGCGCACCATGCCGAGGTAGGACTTCTTGTGGGTGGCGTGGAGCGCCTCGGCGCGCTGGATGAAGGCCTCGTGCTTCTGCCTGCATTCCTGGCTGCAGAACATGCCGGTGGGCCCGGTTACCTTGTCGAATTCGGTGACGCGGGCCCCGCACTGCTTGCAGCGGCCGATGGCGTCGAGTTCGGACACAACCCTCTTGCGTGTGGTATCGGGATCCGCCATGACACATCCTCCTCCCTGGCGCAATGCCGGCCCGTGCGCCCCCGCCACGCCGCATGGGTGTTACTCGTCGAGGGCCCTGGCCTCAACCTGTGCACGCAGCTTGTCGATGAACACGTCGAGTTCGAGGGCGCCGAGATCGCCGTGGCGGCGGTGGCGCACCGCAACCGCGCCGGATTCGCATTCGCGCTCGCCGACCACGAGCATGTAGGGAACCTGCTGGGTTTGCGCGGCGCGGATCTTGTATTTCATGGATTCGGCGCTCGTGTCGGCCTCGACGCGGAACCCGGCGTCGAAGAGCCGGCGCTGCACCGATTCGGCATAGTCGTTGAAGGATGCCGCCACCGGAATGACCACGGCCTGAACCGGGGCGAGCCACGGCGGGAAGGCCCCGGCGAAGTGCTCGATGAGGATGCCGAGGAACCGCTCGATGGCGCCGTAGATGACACGGTGAATCACCGCGGGCCGATGGCGTTCGCCGTCGGCCCCGGTGTATTCGAGGTCGAACTTGTCGGGCATGGCGAAATCCAGTTGGATCGTGGCGCACTGCCAGGAACGCTTGAGGCAGTCGCGGACGTGGAAGTCGATCTTCGGCCCATAGAACGCGCCATCCCCCTCGTTGAGCTTGTAGTCGACGCCCTTGGCCTCGAGGGCGCTGCTGAGGGCGGATGTGGCCGTCTCCCACATCTCGTCGGTGCCGATGGACTTCTCGGGCCGGGTGCTCAGTTCGATGTCGTAATCGAGGCCGAACGTGGCGTAGACGGCATCGACGAATTCGATGATGCCGATCACCTCGTCCTGGATTTGATCGGGCGTCATGAAGATGTGGGCGTCGTCCTGGGTGAACATGCGCACACGCGAGAGCCCGTGGAGCACGCCGGATTTCTCGTGCCGGTGAACGGTGCCGACCTCGGCCATGCGCAGGGGGAAATCCCGGTAGCTGTGGAGCCGGGTTTTATAGACGAGCATGCCGCCCGGGCAGTTCATGGGCTTAACGGCGAAATCGCGCTCGTCGATCTGGGTGAAGTACATGTTCTCTTTGTAGTGATCCCAGTGCCCGGACTGTTCCCAGAGGACGCGATCGAGCAGAATGGGCGTGCGCACCTCATGATACCCGCGCTTCCGGTGTTCCTCGCGCCAGTAGTCCATAAGCGCATTGAGCACCACCATGCCCTTGGGATGGAAGAAGGGGAAACCGGGGCCAACGCTGTGGAAGCTGAAGAGATCGAGCTGCTTGCCGAGCTTGCGGTGGTCGCGTTTTTCGGCCTCGGCGCGCAAGGCGAGGTGTTCGTCAAGGAGCTTTCTGCTCGGGAACGCGGTGCCGTAAATGCGTTGGAGCATGGGGCGGTGTTCATCGCCGCGCCAGTAGGCGCCGGCGAGGCTGAGCAGCTTGAAGGCCTTGATCCGGCCGGTGGACGGGAGATGGGGCCCGCGGCAGAGGTCGGTGAACTCGCCGTGCTCGTAGTAGGTGATGACGCCATCGTCGAGTTCCTCGATCAACTCGACTTTGTACTGATCGTCGCGTTCCCGGAAGTGGGCGAGGGCCTCGTCCTTGGAGACTTCCCTGCGGACAAAAGGCAAGTCTTCCTTGACGATCTTGGCCATCTCGGCCTCGATGGCGGGAAGATCGTCTTCGGTGAGGGGCGGGGCCACGTCGATGTCGTAGTAGAATCCGTCCTCGATGGCGGGGCCGATGGCGAGTTTGGCGTCGGGATGCAGGCGGAGAACCGCGGACGCCATGAGATGCGAGGCGCTGTGGCGGAACACATCCTGCCCTTCTTCGGAGTCGAACGTGAGGATCTCAACCTGATCGCCATCGCGAAGCGGAGTCGTGAGGTCGACGAGGCGGCCGTTGACGCGCGCGCTGGTAGCGGCCTTCACCAACCGGGGGCCGATGGATTCGGCGAGGGCGAGAGCGGAACTCCCGGAGTCGAGTTCCTTTCCTGAGCCGTCGGGCAAGGTGACTGATATGGTACTCATGCGATCTCCTCGTGTACCGAAACGTCCCGCGAGGGACAGATAAATCCCACTGAACCGCCGGAAGAGCCGGCATGTGCCCAATTCTGCCACGAACAGGGCGCAAAAGGAAAGGGCGCCAGGGCAATCGCACTCAATTTTCCCGCGAAGAGAGCCCAAATGCGTTGGGGGCCCGGGCTTGAACGCGGAAAAACGTGGGGCAAGACGGGGCTCGAATTCCGAAGACTGCCCATTTGCCCACGTTTCTAGTGCGATGGCCCTGGAAAGGGCGCGGGCCACCACGTTGAAGGGCGCCCCGGGCGCGCGTCGCCTAGTCCGCCGTGGGGGCGTCCACGGACGCAGTGTCGTCGGCGGGGTGGGCCTTGGCCCTGCGGGTGAAGAAGTCATAGAGGACGGGCAAGACGATGACCGTGAGGATGCCGCAGACGAGGATGCCGCCGACGGATGCGATGCCGACGCCATTGCGCATCTCGGCGCCGATACCGCGGCTGACGGCGAGGGGCATCATGCCGAGGACGGCGGCGAGGGTGATCATGACGATGGGGCGGAAACGCTCGCAGGAGGCGGACACCATGGCTTTGTGCCGGGGAACGCCTTCGGCGACGTGGACATTGAACTGATCCATGACAAGGATGGCGTTGTTGACGACGATGCCGATGAGCATGACGCCACCCATGATGACAAAGATGGTGATGCTGTTTCCCGTGAGGGCGAGGGCCCACAACGTGCCTACGAGCCCAAGCGGCAGGGTGACAAGAATGATGACCGGCTGCTTGAAGGACTCGAGGATGGCTGCGAGGGTCAGGATGACGAGGATGACGGCGATCAGACTCGCCTCGCCGAGTTCGCTCTGGCTCTCCGTCATGTATTCGTAGTCGCCGGCGAAGTTGTACGCGTATCCCGCGGGGAGGTCGGCGCGCTCATCAATGGCGGCGGACAACTCATCCACCGCGGTGCCCATGGGCTTCCTGCTGTCGAGGTTGGCAAAGAGTTTGGATACGCGGCGCTTGTCCTTCCGGGTGATCTGGACGGGGGCGATGGATTCTTCCACCTCGCCCAGGCTCGCAAGCGTCAGGGGATGCCCCGGCGCGCCGGGGAACAGGAACTCCTGAACCTGATCTTTGCCTTCATCTTCCTGGAACTCGACGACAATATCGTAGTTGCGGGCGCCCTGCTTGAACGTGCCGGCGGTGATGCCTTCGAGATTCGCGCGGAGCGCGAGCCCCATGCCGGTGGCGGGGATGCCGAGATCGGCCAGCACGGGCCGATCGGGCCGCACCCGGAGTTCGGGTTTTCCGATGCGGACGGTGGTGTCGGGATCGAGTATGCCTGAGATCCCATCCGAGAACCCTCGGACATCCGTTGCCAGCCGATCGAGTTCGTCGAGGTCATCGCCGGCGATCTCCAACTCGATGTCGGAGGATTGGCCGCCGATGGTGGAGGGCATGCCGACAGTAACGATGCAGTCGGGCAGGCCCGAAAGCCGGGCGCGTACGTCGGCCATGAGTTCGTCGATGGACAGCGTCCGCTGATCCTTGTCGGAGAACCGGAGCAGGATCTGGGCGAGGTACACGCCTTCCGAGGACTGGCCGATCATGCCCTCCACCTTGCCGATGGTGGACAGAGTCTTCCGGAGTTCGGGGAGCCCGCTCAGAATCCGCTCGACCTCCTGCACGCGCTCGACGGTTTGCGCGAGGTCGTAGCGGGTGGGGAACTCGAGTTTCGCGTAGACCTCGGCGCGATCCGACTCGGACATGAAAGAGAAACCCACCTTCTCGGCGAGGGACAGAGAGTGGACGAAGAGGGCCGCGACGAGAAGCAGAACGAGGGCCGCGACGGTTCGGTGTCTCTCGGTGAGCCGCAGGATGCCGCCGTATGCGCCGAGTACCCGCTGGAACATCCAGTTCCAGGCGCGTTCCATGTAGGCGAGGGGCGAACGGGAATCCTGGCGCTTGGGAATCAGCAGAATCGAGCACAGAATCGGCGTGAGCGTGAACGAGATGAAAAGGGACACGACGGTCATGGTAACCATGGTGAGGGCGAAGGGCCGGATGAAGAGGCCGACGATGCCCCCCATGACGGACAGGGGAAACAGGACGACCACGTTCGTGCCGGCGCTGGCCAGTACGGCGATGCCGGCTTCGCGCGCGCCGAGATGGGCCGCTTTCTTGGGATCGCCGGTGCGTTCGAGGTGTTTCACGATGGCCTCGAGAACGACGATCGAGTTGGTGACGAGGATGCCGACAGACATGCCGATGGACAGCAGGGTTGACGTGTTGAGCGTGAATCCGAGGATCTGCATGAAGAAGAGGCCGATGATGATCGTCAGCGGCATGGTGACCGCGACCACCAGGGTGGAGCGGACGTTGTAGAGGAACAGAAAGAGAATCAGGGCCGTCAACAGGATGCCTTGGCCGACGTTCGTCCAGGCACTGCTGACAGTGGCCTCGGTGAAACGCCCATCGTCGGTTACCCAGATGAGTTCCATGCCGCCCGGCAGGTTCTCGTTCAACTCGTCCATGGCGTCGCGAACCAGATGCACCACCCGTACGGCGTTGGCATCGGATTTCTTGACGACCTTGATGGCGACGCAGGAGCGGCCGTCGATGAAGGCCCGCTGCCGGAGTTCCTCGGTGGTCATGATGGGGCGGCCCACGTCCTCGACATAGCACCGCCGGCCATCGTCATTGGCGACCTCGAGCCGGCCGAGATCCTCGATGGTGTCGTAGTCGGCGTCGAACTTGACGGCGTATTCAGTGCCGGACTCCCGGACGCGGCCGGAAGGGATGGTGCGGACGCCCTGCTGGATGGCGGCAACGACGTCCATGCTCGAGAGGCCGCGGGCCGCCAGGGCCTCGCGGTCGAGGAGCACGTGAACTTCGCGCTCCGCCCCCCCGACGAGTTCGGCATCCGCGACGCCGGGCAGCACGGTGATCCGATCGCGCAGGGTGTTGTCGGCGAAATCATACAGTTCGTCAAGAGCGGCGTCGCCCGTCAGGGCGAGGGTGATGATGGGTTTGGCGTTGACGTCGAACTTGACGACTTTGGGATCCTCTACGTCTTCGGGGAAGTCGCTGCGGATGAGGTCGAGTTTCTCGCGCACGTCGGTTGCGGCGATGTCGACGTCGACGTCGAGATGAAACTCAAGGAGGATCTGGCACACATTCTCCATGCAGGAAGAGCTGACGTGCTTGAGGCCCTCGATGGAGACGACTTCGTCCTCGATGCGTTTGGCGATGTCGGTTTCGATCTCCTCGGGACTCGCCCCCGGATAGACGGTGACGATGGTGATGTAAGGCACATCGACCTTGGGCAGCAGCTCGAGGCCCATGGTGCGGTAGGCGTTGATGCCGAGGAGGGCCAAGGCGATGATCAGACACGACATGGCCACCGGCCGGCGCAGGGCCGCTTCTGAGAGAAACATCAGGCCCCCTCCTCACGAACGGACACAGGCATCCCATCGTCGAGGAGGTATTGGCCCATGGACACGACCGACGCGCCTTCGGCCAAGGCCGAGCCGCGCACCTCCACCCATCCGTCGCTGGACAGGCCGGTGTCTACCTCGACCTGTTTCGCGAACCCGCTATCCGTGACGAAGACGACGTCGCGGCCGCCCCGCTGCTGGATGGCTTCGGCCGGGACGCCGAGTGCTGTCCGGCGGTCGAAGAGGACGTCGATCTCGGCCATGGCGCCCGGCACGACGCCCTCCGGCGGGGCGGTGAGGAGGCACTTCACCTCGAAGGTGCGCAGTTTGGGCTGGATCGAGGGGCTCTTGTACGTCACCGCATGCTCGCCGACGTCGATTCCGTAGACGTGGACACGCATGACGGTTTGGCCAGGCACGACGCGCGCGTAGAACGCGGCGGGCAGATAAGCGGAAACCTCGATCACAGAGGGATCCTCGATTCGGATGAGGGGTTTTCCGACCTCTGCGGTCTCGCCGACTTCGTGGAACCGGGCACTGACGACCCCGTCGATGGGTGCGTACACGAGCGAATCGCTGAGGTTCTTCTCGGCGATGGCCAAGGCGGCCTCGGCCTGCCGTTCCTGCTCCGCGCCCAGATCGACGAGGGAGCGGGCGTGCTTCAACAAGGCGCGCATCTGCTTGAACCGCGACTCTTGCTGTTCGAGGGCGTCTTCGGAGATGACCTTGTTCTCGAACAGGCGCTGGAACCGCTCGTAATCGAGCTGCGCCTTCTCAAAATCGGCCTGAACACGCTCCAGATTGGCCTCTTTCTCCCGACTGGCGCAACGCGCCACGGCAAGCTCCTGCCTGGAGACCTCGACGGCCTTGCGAAGCGTGACAGAATCCACTTGGAACAGTTCGGTCTCGCCAGCAACGACGACGTCACCTTCGTCGACGAAGAGGGCTTCGAGCGTGCCAGGAACGCGGGCCGCGACCATGGCGAACTGCTTGGCTTCGAGGGTGCCCTGAGCCGTGCGGCGTTCCTCAAAACCCCGCACCGTGGCTCGCGAAAGCACCACAGGCACCTTGCGCAACGAGCCGGCCGTGTCTACCGTGGAAGCGTCGGCCCCTGTCATCGGGCGGGCGCCGAGCGCCCGGTAGGCGCCGTAACCGCCTGCGGCGGCGGCGATTACGGCAAGCAGGCCGACAACGCGCTTCCAACTGGTTCCCATACGATTACACCTCGTCCGATTGCGCCTCGGCTTCAACCGCTTCCGATACTACGGATTCCAGCACCTCTGCACCGCCCACGGGGAGGCCCAGCGCATTGAGCATCACTTTGGTGACGTGCCTCGACGCGTCACGCAGGTAGGACGCGTCGTATTCCTGCTTGCCGTGGGCCACGAGAATGGGCGTGCGTGCGAAAACGTAGAACGCCACCTGCCCCACCAGTGAATAGGCCATGAACTCGGCCTCCTGATCGGAGAGCCGTGGCAGGGCGCGAATCATGATGGCTTTGTATGCGTCCAGGTCGGGCTTGAAGAACTGCTCGACGACGGACTGCAGGGACTCGGAGGGTTCGAGCATGGCCCGAAGCATGAGCTGTCCGAACCAGGTGGGGTTCCCGGACGAAAGATAGGTGGCGAACCGCCCTTCGACGATGTCGGCGACGATGCCGGCGATCCCCTCACGCGAGCCGAGTCGGGCGTCTTCGAGGTACTCGGGGACTCCCCTGTCGGCTTGGTTGGACGCGATGTAGCGGAGCACCTCGGTGTAGAGGTTCTCTTTCGTGCCGAAATGATAGTTGATCGCGGCGATGTTTGCGCCGGCCCTGTCGGCGATGGCGCGGATGCTTGCGCCTTCGAGCCCCCGCTGGGCAAAGAGCTCCCCCGCAGCCCGAATCAGCGACAGCTTGGTGCCGGACGGCGCTTCTGACATGCGCTTCTCCTCAGCATTGACGACAAGGTATGACAGATGAAAGTCAGAAGAATGATACCGCAGAAGGACGTTTTAGTCAAACGTTTGTATTATACGATTCGCCAATCCTCCTTGAAACGGCATGCTATGCTGCGGACACCGCCGCAGAGGACGGCATTCCCCGGGGCCCGTTGGCCGGTAGCACACCCGCAGAAAAGGTGAGCCACCGGCACAAGTCCATTTTGGGGAGGGGACCCATGCCGGTGGCATCAGGGAGGGAGGGGGGGCTCTACAACAAGGGAAGCATAAGCTCCCCTTGCGTTTTGACTTCAACTTCGTGCCCACGGCCTTCAGCACGACCGCGGGAGGTTCCGGCCTATCAGTCCAGCCCGATCGCCCACGTCGAGGGGCGACATCAAGGATTCCGAACGACCAGCCGTTACCAGTCACAGGGATTATAGCTCAAATGTTCGATTTAGTCAAACGTTTGAATCCTCGCGGTCCACGGTCTGGTTCCCCGCAGGAGCCCGTTGCCCCCGGCCCGCGATGGGGAACGGGTTCTTCGCGGACCGTTCGAGGGCGCACAACCCACAGTCATAACTCGGGTTGCCGATACCCCAAGCGACAACGGGGGACAGATGCGGCGCGGAGGAGTCTCGGCAGCCGAAAGCCCGAACGGGGGGCCGGGCCCGTCCGCGGGTGACACGCCGCGCAGCGTGACGCGCGTGGGCCGTTCTACGGATACCCGGCGGGAGACCGACGCCTCGTGCCGGAATGGAGAGAGAGCGGTGGGGGCTGGTGGTTCTGGGAGGAAAGGAGTACAATGAACGATATGTGAGGCGGGCCCGAACTGACTCAGCGAGCGAGGGCAACGCAGATGCAAAGTCCCAATGTGCACCGCCCCAGCCTCCGGCCATGTATCGCGCTTGCGGTACTCTCCTTCACCGCGCCTCTTCTCGCCTCTGCCGACGACTTGCCCCCCCCGAATGAGGCTACGGCACGCCGACTTGCTGCGATGTCGCTTGAGGAGTTGATGGATGTCGAGGTGACGTCTGTCTCGAAGAAGGGGGAGCTTCAGCGAGAAGCGGCTGCGGCGGTGTCCGTGGTCACGCAGGACGACATCCGCCGTTCGGGGGCGACGAGCATTCCCGAGGCGCTGCGAATGGTGCCGGGACTGAGCGTGGCGCGACTGGACGCGAACAAGTGGGCCATCTCGGCGCGGGGGTTCAACGACCGGTTCGCCAACAAGCTGCTGGTGCTCATCGACGG
>JAFGTL010000796.1 GCA_016934125.1 Candidatus Hydrogenedentota bacterium | reverse complement strand
CCCGTAGGGTTCCCAGGCCGCGTCGGTTTCGAAGCCGGGGTTCAGCACCAGGTTGCGGGTCCGTTCGACGGCCGCGGCCTGTTCGGTCACACTCAGCGCGGCGCAGGCCAGCAGCCCCGCAAGACCACCCCATCTGTTCATACCGGAGACTCCTCGATGGCCGGGGGTGCACCGATCCAGCGGGAATGCCCGGCGCCGTTTCAGATTCAACCGGCACCAGAGTACACGATTGGGAGCCCGGGCCGCCACGGTGGATTCGAGCCGGTCGGGCATGTGCGTGGCCGAGTGAGGGGTTGCAGAAATCGGGGAAATCTGCTAACGTATCGAGGACTAACTATAACCTGGTGCTCGGAGTTCGTGACGTTCAGACAGTGTTTGCGCCATTTCCGCTGTATGCCGAGGACGGTTCGGCTGCAGGGAGGTAGTGGGGCCGGTTCGCTGCCGATGCTGATGTCCATTCTCCAACCCACCCATCGTGAAAGGGAAACGTGATGAACATCTATGTGGGAAATCTCTCGTATGACACGCGCGACGCGGACCTGTCGGCTGCCTTCGAGGCGCACGGCCGAGTCGATTCGGCGCGGGTCATCATGGACCGGTACACGGACCGGTCGAGAGGGTTCGGGTTCGTGGAGATGCCGGACCAGTCAGAGGCTCAGGCCGCGATCAAGGCGCTTGACGGAACGGACCTTCAGGGGCGCGAGATCCGGGTGAACGAGGCGCGGCCCCGCGAAGACCGTGGCGGACGGGGCGGTCTCCGGTACTAGTCTGCACGAGACAAGTCAATCGACGGGGTAAGGCGTCCGGCGGGAGCCGGCGCTTTGCTCCGTTTTTGATTTCCCCGTGCCATGGGCGGCCGGGCGGTGGGGCGGGGGCGCACGGCGGCTAGCCGAAGGGGGGCGCATGAACCTGGTACTGGGAGCGGCGCAGCGGCTGAACCTGGGCCACCTCAAACCGTTCTGCTTCTCGTTGTTGCGGGCCGGTTTCGAGGGGATGACGGCGCTGTTCGTGTCGGACATCGACGAGCAGACGCGCTATGCGCTCACCGTCATGGGCGTGCACCTGATCGAGCCCGAGGCGGGGGCGGCCCTCGACCAGGCGGGGATCAACTCGTCCCGCTACCTGGTGTACCGCCGGTTCCTGGAGTCCCTGGGCGATTCGGTGACGAACGTGATGCTCACGGACGTGCGCGATGTGTTGTTTCAGCGGGATCCCTTCGATTTCGCGCGGGACGACGCGCTGTGCTGCTTCCTCGAAGACCCGAGCGTCACACTCAAGTCTTGTCCGCACAATGCGATCTGGTTTCTGAACGCCTACGGGAGCGAGGCGCTCACTGAGTTGGGCGATCACCGCGTGTCGTGCTCGGGCACCACCATCGGTCCGGCTTGGCGGATCCGCGAGTACACGGCGCGGATCACAGGGGAACTGCTTGCCATGAGCCGGCGCAAGCCGGGGATCACCCAGGCCTTGGCGGGCGTCGACCAGGCGGCCCACAACTATTTGATCCGCACCGGGCAACTCGAGGGCGTCCGCCTGTTCGAGAACGGGAGCGGGCCGGTGCTCACCCTGGGGCACGTCGAGCCCGAGGCGATCCGCTTCACCGAGGACGGCTATGTGGCGGACGCGGCGGGCGGGGCGGTCAACGTGCTGCACCAGTACGACCGCCACCCGGAGCTTGCGCGCCGGCTCGTGGATCGGTTCGGCTGACCCCCAGAGGCCCTCTCCCCTGTCACACCTTGCGTGAGGCCGGGGGTATGCCCGGCGGAACGCCGAGGGCGGCGATCAGGGCGCTCGCCTCGGCCTCGTACCGGCGGATTTGGGCGGCCTGTTCGGCGTATCCGGGGCACACCCGGCCCTCGACGAGGTCGGGGCAGCCCGCGCACGCGGCGCGGCGATTCGGTTCGCGCAGCCGGCGAAACGCGTGCCACGCGAGGGCCATGCCGGCCACGGCGGCCGCACCGAGGCCCGGATGGACGGCGATGAGGAGCCCGACGGCGAACGGCACGAGCGCGCCGGCCGAGCACCGTAGCGCGTCGCGTCCCAGACGGGGCACCCGGGCGTATAGGGGCGGTGCCGAGAGCGCCAGCGTGGCTGCGAGCCACGCCGCGTAGATCCCGGCGTTGAGCCGGAGCGCCTGAGGCCGGAGCAGGATGGCGGCGGCGGCGACGGCCATGCCGGTATAGGCGGCCAAGCAGCTCCGGCAGAGCCGCAGGGAGCCGAGGCGGAGGACGTCGCCGGCGTAGCGGGGGCACCACGGCTTGTGGGCCCAATGGAACCGCCAGCAATGCTTCCACCAGAGCCACTTCAGCCGGAACCGGAGGGAGACGGGCCAGTTCATAGCGGGCGTTTCTGGAGCGCCTCGGAGATCTCGACGAGGATATTGCCGGCGGCGCCGGTGGGCACGTAGTTGACGATGGGTTTGATCACGACCGCGGTGCCGTGGACGACGACTTGGGCGGCCCCCTGGACGCCTCCGGTCAACTCGAACTCGACGTTGATGATGCCGTTGGCCTCTTGGCGCCCGGCCATCTCGAGCATGCGATCCAGGGCCTTCTGGCGCGACTCATCGCCCAGGGCGGTGTACGACTGGAGTTCGCCGCCGGTCATGTGCTTGATGCCCATCGCGCAATCCTGTCCCATGTCCTTCGCGCGCATCGAGATGCCCCACACCATCCCTTTGTATTCCATGATCTCGTAGCCGTCGAAGCCTTCCGCGCCGGACATGATGATGCGTCCGCCGTCGATGGCCGGGCGTGTCCCGACGAGCCATTCTTCCTGTCTCATGGGCCTAGTCCCCTTCCGTTTTCTCGAGAGGCGCGCCGCACAGGTTGCAGCGTTTGGCCTCCATATGCTCTACGCTCAGCCGCTCGCCGCACGCGGGACAGCGGTATTGCTTTCGCGATCGTACGGAGAGCAGATAGAGCCCCGCGCCCAGTATGCCGACCACCACGGCCGCCAGGATGGCACCCATCGTGAACCTCCTCCTTCCCTTGTTTGGCCGGTGCCGGCGAGGCCCGGCCAGGAGAGGCGGCTGCCGCCTCCGGCCTCATCATGCCACGGCGTGTGTGCGGGCACAAGTCGCGCGCGGCAGCACCCATGGCCGCCGGTAGATGCTTCGGGAGGAATCCCGCGCATAGCGGGAGAATCGCGGTGAAATCCATCCAGTGTGGCGCCCCGCGTGGCGCGGGGCTCCGGAATGGCACGGCCCGTCAACGGGCACAAGTCGCGCGGCAGCACAAACCCGGGCCCCGGTAGACGTTCTGGGAGGAATCCCGCGCATAGTGGGAGAATCGCGGTGAAATCCATCCAGTGTGGCGCCCCGCGGGGCGCGGGGCTCGGGAAAGGGGGAGGAGGGACACTCGGCACCCACGGCTTGCGCCTCGGAAGGCGCTGCGCCGTGGGCTATCTGGAGAGTGCCGCCCCGCCGTTCGGCGGGGCTCCGGGAATGGCACGCCGAGAGTTGTTGGATCGCGCGGGAAGACGTGTTTCGGCAAGCACCCCTGTTCGGGCGCGGGGCTCGGGAGGAGACGGCGGAATCCGACGTCCCGAAGGGACGCGACAGGTTTGGGCCCAGGGCCGGCGATCCGCCGCAGAACCTGGCGCAGTTCCGCGTCGCCGAGTTGCTCATGGCCCGAAAAGCACACGGAATGCTGAACCGCGCGGGGCAGCGGAGTATAATGCCCGAGGCAGTCCTGCGATGGGCGGGTGCCGGACGCGGAACCGAAACGATCAACCCGGGTGGAGAACTCTGACATGTTTCCAGGAGCAACCGACAGCCAGATCCAGAATGCATTTGCCATCGCCAAGGAGGCTTACGCCGAGTACGGCGTCGACGTGGGCCGCGCATTGCAGCGCCTCGCGGAGACGCCGGTGTCGCTGCATTGCTGGCAGGGGGACGACGTCGGCGGCTTCGAGAACCTGGCGGCGGCCGACGGCGGGGGGATTCAGGCGACGGGCAACTACCCGGGCAAGGCGCGGACGGCCGACGAACTCCGCGGCGATGCGCAGAAGGCGTTCAGCCTGATCCCGGGGACGCACCGGTTCAACCTGCACGCCATGTACGCCGAGACGGGTGGCAGGAAGGTGGATCGGAACGAGTTGGCGCCGGAGCATTTCACGGCGTGGATCGACTGGGCGAAGTCGCTGGGCCTCGGGATGGACTTCAACGGGACGTTCTTCAGCCATCCGAAGGCGGACGAGGGGTTCACGCTGGCGCACGCGGATGAAGGGATCCGGCGGTTCTGGATCGAGCACGCGATCGCGTGCCGGCAGATTGGGGAACACCTGGGCCGCGAGCTCGGTTCGCCGTGCGTCACGAACGTGTGGATTCCGGACGGCTACAAGGACACGCCGGTGGATCGGAAGGGCCCGCGGGAACGCCTGCGGCAGTCGCTCGATGCGATCTTTGCCGAGCACCTCGATCCGGAATGCAGTCTCGATGCGGTGGAATCGAAGCTGTTCGGGATCGGCTCGGAGAGCTACGTGGTGGGTTCGCACGAGTTCTACCTGGGATACGCCGTCGAGAACGGCACGCTCCTGTGCCTCGACGCGGGCCACTTCCATCCGACGGAAGGCATCGCGGACAAGATCTCGTCCGTTCTGCTATTCCTGGACGAGATCCTGCTGCACGTGAGCCGGGGCGTGCGGTGGGACAGCGATCACGTGGTGATTCTGTCGGACGATCTGCGGGCCATCGCGCAGGAACTCGTGCGGCATGACTACCTCAGCCGGGTGCACATCGGGCTCGATTTCTTCGACGCGAGCATCAACCGGATCGCGGCGTGGGTGGTGGGGACGCGGGCCATGATCAAGTCGTTGCTGCTGGCGCTGCTCGAGCCGATGGACATGTTGCGCGGCCTCGAAGAGAACGGGGACTTCACGGCGCGGTTGGCGCTGCTCGAAGAGATCAAGATGCTGCCGGCCGGGGCGGTGTGGGACTACTACTGCCTGCAGCAAACTGTGCCGGCGGGATCGGCGTGGCTGAACGACGTGCGGGAGTATGAGGCGGACGTCCTCGCGAAGCGCGCTTGAGGGCCGGGGCTGGACGACAGGGCCGGGGCGGTGGCCGCGTCGTCTGGAAGAGGGATTGCGCCATGAATGCGGAGTCGAAGAAGGTCTTCATCGTCGGGACGGAGTCGGATAACCCGTTCGCCATCGACATCGGCACGTATTGCCGGCAGGCGACGGATCCGGCCGATCTCCTGTCGCTGAAGACGTTCGCAAACAGCGAGTTCTGCCCGCGGTTCATCAGCGATGAGAAAGATCTGACGCACATCGGGCGGAAACTCGAGGGCGTCATCGTGGTAATCGTGTCGACGGCGTCGAGCCAGCTTTCGCGCAACGAGTTGGCGTGGCGCACGCTGCTGGTGGCGCGCGCCGCGAAGGATAACGGCGCCGAACACGTCGTTCTCGTCGAGCCGGATTTGTTCTTCAGCGCCCAGGATCGCGGCCCGCGCGCGGAACACGGCGAGGTGGACTTCGCGCGGGACGAGGCGGACTACAAGAAGTTCGACGGGCAGCCGTTCACGAGCCGGCTGTACGCGGAGATGCTGGCGTTGTCGGGCGTCGACGCGGTGATCACGGTGCACAACCATTCCGGCTCGGTGCAACGGCTGTTCCAGCGCTGCGTGAAGGACGCGTTCCTGAACCTGAATCCGGCGGAGGTGTTCGCCGATTATATCCGCACGTCGGATGTGGCGCCGAGCCTGCACTCGGGCGGCGGGCTGCTGGTGTGCGCGCCGGACAAGGGCGCGCGGCAGTTCGCCGTCGAGGTGCACAAGGAACTCGCCACGCCGTCGGCCGCTCTCCTCTTCATCGCCAAGCAGCGGCGGAGCGAGCGGGACGTATCGAGCTTCGTCGACATCGAATCGCCGAGCAAGTACGAAGACATCGCCGGGAAAGACGTGGCGGTGTTCGACGACATGGTGCGGACGGGCGGCACGCTCAAGGAATGCTGCCGGGTGCTGAAGGGCGCGGGGGCGGGCCGGATGCTGTTCTTCGTGACGCACTTCTACTCGTCGCCCGAGGTGCGCGAGAACCTGGCGTGCCCCGATCTGGACGAGATCGTGACCACCAACACCATTCCGTGCATCCTGAACCGGGACACGCAGGGGCGGCTGCGGCGGAAGATGACGGTGCTCAAGGTGGAGCGGTGGATCTCGCAGTATGTGCTCGAGTTTCTCAACCTGCCTGCCGGGCCGCCGGAGGGCCGCCTTTACACGGTGGACATGTCGAGCAAGAACCCCCGCTGGCACGCTGCCGAGAGCCTGCGCTAAGGCGCGGCGTCCTCTTGGGGCGCCGGGGCGGCGTGAGGCGCCGGGGCGGCGTGAGGCGCCGGGGCGGCGTGAGGCGCCGGGGCGGCGTGGGTGACGGCGATCACCACCGGGTTGGGCCACTTGTGATCGTTGTAGATGCGCTGGGCGCGCATGGCGGTGATGTGAAGCCCGGCCTCGTCCTGCTCCCAGGCGGCCTTGGGCCGCACCTTCGGGTTGTATTCGAGCACTTCGCCCGACTGGCCGACGATCTCGACTTCGGTGGCGTCGGTGGCGCGCACGCTTTGGAGGGTGAACGTCTTGCGTTCGCCGCGGGGCCAGTCGGTGTGGGTGATGAAGGCGAACACGGTGCCGCTGTCGCGGGCCTGCAGGAACCAGATGTCGCCCTCGTTCGTCACATGCCATGGGCGCACGCCCTCGAGGGCCTCGCGGTTGACGAAGCTCCACAGGGCCAGTTCGCGGAGCACGCGCTCCTGTTCGAAGGGGATCGTGCCGCTGGGTTCCGGGCCGATGTTGAGGAGGAGGTTGCCGCCCTTGGCGCGCGTCTCGATAAGCATCTCGATGAGGCGGGTGCCGGACTTGTAGTTCTCGTTCGTGGGCTTGAACTGCCACTGGGTGCCGAGGGTGAAACAGGCCTCCCAGGGCCCGTCGAGGGGTTTGCCCGGCAGTTCCTGCTCGGGTGTGTTCATGGCGCCGCGGGTGACTACGATATCGGGTTGGAGTTCCCAGGCCAACTGCTTCAGGCCCTCCGGCTGCCCATCGATGAAGAGCAAATCGACGGGGCCGTAATTGCTCAGCAATTCGCGCAATTGGGCCTGGTTATGGGCCATGAGTTCGGGATTCCGGCGCGGATCGGCCTCGGGCCGTTTCCGGCTCACCGGGTGCCCCTGCCGGTGGAGCATCCAGAAGTCGTCGGGCGAGAAGTAGAATCCGACGGCCAGTCCCTCGCGGCGGCACGCCTCGGCCACCTCGCGGGTGATATCGCGGCCGCAGGGCGTGTTCATGACGTTGAAGTCCGTGGTTTGGGTGTGGAACATGCAGAACCCGCTGTGGTGTTTGGTGGTAAACACGACGTACTGCATGCCGGCGAGGCGGGCGATGCGGGCCCACTCGTCCGGGGCGAAGTCTTCGGCGCAGAACGAACGGGGGAGTTCATCGATGAAGCGCTCGAGGTAGGCGTCGGAAGCGCCCACCATGGAGTGGCTGATGACGGAGCCGAGCAGGGAATCGACGCTCCAATGGATGAACATGCCGAGGCCGAGATCCTGAAACCACTCCACCCGAGCGGGCCGGTTGCCGGGCGGGGCGGAGGGTTCGGCTGCGAAGGCATCCGGTCCGAGCGCGAGGGCCCAAACTGCCAGAATCAACACGAGTCCCGCGTATCGACGCATAGCGACTTCCCTCCAAGCAGGTTGATGGGGCTGAGTGTAGGGATTAGGCGGCCCGCCTGCAACCGCCGCGGCGTGTCGCGCAACGCGGCGTGTCGCGCGATTGGACAGGCCGCTGCGGCTGGATTATAGTCGGCGTTCAACCGCGGCGGGCCGTACGCCGGGACGGAGGGAGCAGGAACATGCACGAGCGACGCCGGGGCGCGACACGGCCCGGCCCTTGGGCGTAGGGCGCGCGGCCATGCCGGCCTCATCCTCGCACCACAGCATCGCGGCGACGGGCCTCGGGATGTGCTCGATCCTGTTCTGGGGCGGGACGGTGGCGTTCGCGCGCAGCCTGAGCGAGCAGGTAGGGATCTTCACCGCGGCGGCGCTCACCTATGGGATCGCGAGCGTGTTGGCATGGACGGCGCTGGCCGTGCGGCGGCCCGGGGCCGTCAAGCGGGTATTCCGGCTTCCGCGGGCGTATCTGCTGGGCTGCGGGGCAGTGTTCGTGGTGTATCTCGTGTCCTTCTACCTGGCCATCGGGCTGGCTGTGAACCGGCAGCAGGTGGTCGAGATCGGGCTCGTGAACTACCTGTGGCCGAGCCTGACGCTGGCGCTGTCGATTCCGCTGCTGGGCAAGAAGGCGGGGGTGTGGCTGGCGGTGGGCATGGCGCTGGGATTCGGGGGCATTGCGCTGGCCATGACGCAGAGCGGCCCGTTTTCGTGGGAGGTGCTGGCGGCCAATG
>JAFGTL010000795.1 GCA_016934125.1 Candidatus Hydrogenedentota bacterium | reverse complement strand
CGGCTCGTTCCAGATCTCCCACACGTCCACCCGGCCGCGGCAGTGGCCCGTCACCGCCTCCACGTATCGGCCCCACGCCTCCAGATCCCCCGGGATCCGCCAGGCGCCGCTGCCGGCCTTTTCCCCGTCCACCCAATCGGGCACACGCCCCAGAACCCCGAGGATCTCGAGTCCTGCCGCATGGGCCGCGTCGACTTGCTCGTCTGCCCATACCCACTTCCCGGGCTCGGGCTCGACGTGATTCCACGACAGGCACGCCTCCGAGTCGTGCAGGCGGTTCCACCCCGCCCCGAGCCGCTTCGCTACGCCCATCTGCCACGGCTCGATTCGGACGTGTTGCCCATAGCGTGACGCCGGATACCGCTCGGGGTGCCGCGGCGCGGGCACCACCGTCAGCGTGATCTCATCCTCCGGTTCCGTGCGCTCATCCATCCACACCCGTGTCCGCAGACTGCCGCGTGCGGGCGCCGCGTGATTCTGGGCAAGCGTGGTCAGTCCCGGCGCCAACGGGCCCGTCTCCACCGGCGCCTGCCGCACGGTGCGCCCCTCGAAATCGACGATTTCCGTGCGCAACGCTGCTTTCGCCGGCTCGGCGCTATCGTTGTACACGGCGATGGTGTACTGCACCGGCTCCTCCCACCCCGTGAGGCCCGTCACGTCATCGAGCCACAGGCCCGCTTCCACCGGCCGGCGGGGCGCGTAATCCGTCAACTCGCCCTCCTCGAACTGCACCGCGTCGATGAGTACGCTCCCGGCTTCCGTGCCCGACGCCTTGATCTGGATGGCGTAAGCATCCTCCGGCCCGCCCTGGGTGATCCCACTCACGCTCACGCGGCGCCATTCGCCTGCCGGCAAGTCTTCCTGGACTTGGTAGGCATGCGCGCTGCCGTTGTCGGGCACGTATCCGTTCTCGAACCGAAGCAGAACTCGCGCCCCCGGGCCCGACGCCTTGCACCACGCCGACAGCGTGTGCGTCCGGTGCACACGGACGCGCACGAACTTGCCGGAGAGCGTCAGGCCGCCGTTGTCGCCGTAGGTGAGCCGCATACTCCGCGCGCCATGATGCGCGTCTGTCGTGTTCACGGCCTCCCGTTGGGCCTGCGGCAGGATCCCCCGGACACTCCAGCCACGGGACAGGCCGAGTTCGAAGCTGCTGTTCTCGAGAAGGTTGCGCTTCTGTGCATTCCCGCGATCCACCGCCTCGGCGGGCAGCGGCGCGCGTTCGCGCTGCATCAACGCCGCTACCTCGTCCCGGCGCCACGCCGTCACATCGAACAGCGCGAGATCATCCACCACGACGCCATCGCCGGCCTGTTTCACATCGAGCATGAGGCGGAAATGGTGAATCGCATTGCCGGGGCGCTGCTCGAGCAGCACGGCCTGCTTCTGCCATTCAAGCAGGTAGGGGTTCGGTTCCGTCGCACTGATAGACCGGCAGGCGCTCTTCCATTCCGGTGTGAACGCCTGATCGCGCAACCGGGCCGCCTCGCGGCCCCGCTCCCCCAGCAGCTTCTGCCACCACACCACGGCGATCTGCCGCGGCGCGGCCCCCGCCTCAAACGGCGCAATGTTGATCCACAACGCGTATCCCGTTTCCGCGTTGGATCGCGTGATCTCCAGCGCCTGCTTCCCCGAGTGTGCGTCGCCTGTCAGGGCGAATGTCCCCTCGGCCTTTGTCTCGCTGTCCACTTTCCCAACCCGGAACCCGGGCGGCTGGCCGTCGCCCGAGAGGGGCGCCTCGAAACTTCCGTTCTCGATCAGACTCTCCGTAGGCGCTGCCCAGGCGCCAGAACCTGCCGCTACCCCGAGCACCAACACGGTGCAAACCACTCGAAATCGCATGGAAACCCCTCTCTTCCCGGCCCCGGACGCACGAGACGCCCGTCGCCTTAGCCCTTGACCGCCCCCAATTGGATACCCCGTACCAAGTACTTCTGCAGGCAGACGAACACGATGATCATCGGCGCCACAGACATCGTGACCGCCGCCATCAGCAGGTTCGTCTCCTGTCCAGCCGTGGAATCGAAGTACAACAGCCCGATCGGCAGCGTGTAGCGATGTTGGCTCTTCAGCATCACCAACGGCCAGAAGAAGCTGTTGTACGTGCCCATGAACGTGAAGATGGCCAGCGTGATCAGCCCCGGCCTCGTCAGCGGCAGGATGATTTCCCAGTACACCCGCCACTTGCTCGCCCCGTCGATCTCCGCCGCCTCGTCGAGGCTCGACGGAATCGTCAGCATGAACTGCCGCAGCAGGAACGTCCCGAACGCGCTGAACGCTGCGGGCAACACCAACCCGATCATCGTGTCCACGAGGCCCAGGCTGATCATGATCTGATAGTTCGGGATCATCATCACCAGCCCCGGCAGCATCATCGTGGACAGATACAGCATGAATACCTTGTCCCGGCCCGGCCAGTGGAGCCGCGAGAAACTGAATGCCGCCAACGAACTCGTGAACGCCTGCAGAAACGTCACCCAACTTGCGATCAGAATGCTGTTCCAATAATAGCGCCCGAAGGGGATCTGCCGGAACACCTCGGCGTAATTCTCCGGATGCCAGCCCATCGCGCGCGGAAGCCAACTGCCCACACCCACTTCGCTGAGGTGCTTGAAGCTCGAGAGCACCATCCACGTGAACGGTAGCACCAGCACGAAACTCACCGCCACGAGCGTCCCGTGCAGCAGCCCCGCCCCGGCAAAGCGCCTCATGTGGGCGCCCCGGTGCGTCGGGTGCGGCTTTGGCTCAGTCGTTGACATACCGGTTCCCGAACTTCCAGTTGAACAACGTCACAGAGAACACCAGGATGAACAGGGCCCACGCCACGGCCGATGCGAAACTCAAGCGTCCCGTCTCGAATCCTTCCAGGTAGATGAAGTAGCTCAGCGTGGTGGTTGCCCCGGCCGGCCCGCCCTTCGTCATCGTCCGGGCCATCTCGAACCCGCCTTGCAGGCCCCCGATCATGCTCATGACGGTGATGAAGAACGTCGTCGGCGCGAGCTGCGGCCATGTCACGTTCCAGAACCGCTGGAATCGCCCTGCCCCGTCGATATCGGCCGCTTCGTACAACTCCTGGGGCACGTTCGTCAACGCCGCCAGATACAGCAGCATGTTGTTCGAACCGATTGCGCCCCACAGCCCCATGATCATGATCGACGGCTTGGCCCAGTGGTACTCGTGGATCCAGCGGGGCGGTTCAAGGCCGTCTGCGGCCAATTCGGGCAGCGCGTACAGCAGAGCGCTCAGCCCAACCAACACGAACTGCCCCACCATCGCCGCCGTGGCCACCACCAGCCCGCTGCCAATCCCGTTCATCGCGGATGAGTCGAAGTCCTTCCCGCGTGCCGCTACTCGCGCCCCCTGCCAGGCCGCCGCGATCGCCACTGCGGCGCCCAGCCATAAGGCCCGCCCCGCGGTGTGGTGCCAGATCTGCGCGACCGCCCCCGGCACGCACAGCAACGCCACCGGCACCAGCCCGGCCGCCCATCCCAGATCGCCGTCCACCCACGACAGCCGCAGCCGCCGCAGGGCCCACAGGAAGAGAAGTGCCGCCAGCGCCAGGCACAGCCACGATGCCGAGCGCGTCAGCACGGGCGGCAAGGCGTTCACCCCGTCCGACACGTGGTTCAGCACTGGAGCCAGCCCCGTGTTGATGGGCCCTTCATACGGATCGTACAGCTTCTTCCACAGCAGGAAGGTGGCCACGCCCGCCGTGAAGTGCGGCGTGTAGAACAGCGTCCGGTATACCGTCGTGCCCCCGGCGACCCCCGCCACCAGCACGCCGCAGGCCAGCCCGCTCAGCAGGATCACCATCCCCGTGCCGCCCATGCCGGACACCACGAGAAGCACCGTCGACACGATCAGGCCCGCTGACGCCAGCAGCCAGATGTACGGGCGTCCGCCGCCCGCCCGGAGATCCTTGCTCAGCAGCAGCGCCGAGCACAGCGCGCCCGCGATGGCAAAAGGAATGCCCATCATGAGAAAGAGGGTGTTCCCGAGGAACCGAAGAAAGTCCGCCTCCGTCACGAGCCGGACGAAGTTGTCGAAGCCGACGAAGTCGAGCGCCTCGTCCTTGAACATGTTGTGCCGCCGCAGATCCCAGTTCGAGAAGGCCAGCATGATGCTGAATAACACCGGCAGCACCGTGAACACCAGCACGCCCACGATGTTCGGCGCCAGGAATGCCAGCCCCGTGGCCAAGTTGCGCGCCTGTTTGCTTTTCACCCCCATCGCTTACTCCGGCGCAACGCCCGGCGCCTCCCCGCGCCCGTTCGCGTCGTCATACGCCCACCCCTTCCACAGATAGTATCGCCGGTGGAAGGGGTTTCCGATCCAGCTCACCGGAACCGGCCGGCCCGCCCGGCGGCTCTCCTCAATCTGTTCCTGCAACGCCTCATCTTCGGCGTACTGCGCCCGCAGGCCCGGGTTCTCCTCGAGCGTCCGCCGGATCTCTGCGTTGACGCGGAACGCGGCCTGGGCCGTGGCCTCCTCCGCCGTCAGCCGATCGTTCATGAACCCATCTACCGCGTCGCGCGTGAGCCGGCCGGCCACCGAGTGCAGCACATACGGCGAGTAGGCCCCCCCGATGGCGATCGTGTTCTCCGCCCGGATGAAGGCCTCGTGCGCGCCCCACTCGTTCGGATAGTCCTCGGGACGCAGAAACTCCTCGGTTTCCGCATACCTCGGATTCGGCGTCAGGGCGTCCGCGTCCCGGACGATCTGCATGTTGTAATCCTCGCTCGCCAGATACCCCAGGAAGTACTCGGCCAACTCCTGTCGATCCCCGCCCACGTACACGGCCGCCGCACGCGTGGTTGTGAAAGCGTTCGGGAATCCGCCGTGCGGCAGCTCCACCACCCCGACGTCGAGCGGGCCGAACTTGCGCAACTGGATCAGCGCATAGCGCCCCATGGGAAAGAGGGCGTAGTTGCCCCGGTTGAACAACTGCAACACCGCGCCGCCATACCCGGACTGCGTATCGAAGGAGTCTCGCTCCGCGGAGGACGGCAGGATGTGATCCTCATACGTCCATTTGTACAGCAACTTGATGCACCGCAGGAACCGCTCGTCGTCCAGCGCGCACCGGGTGAGCGACTCGTTGAACATGGACAGCCCGAGACTGCGGTACATCACCTCCAGATGCCCGGACGATGCGTAGAACACCGTCTGCCGCTCGCCCGGCGGATTCGCCGCCTCCACGAACGCCTTGCCCAACCGCTCGAACTCCTCGAACGTCCATCGTTCCGGGGGCATGGGTTGGCCGAACTTCTTTAGCGTGGCCCTGTTCACCCAGAACATGCCGAGCGCCACGTTGCAGGGGAACCCATACTGCCGCCCGTCCAACGTCAACTCCGGTTCCATGGCCGCGAACGTCTGTGTCGGATCGAAGCCCAGACGCTTTCCCGCCTCCGTCACATCGCGCAACAGCCCCACCGAATGGAAATAGCGCATACCCGATCCCGAATTGATGTCCATGATGTCGCCGCCCACCCCCGACACCCCCTGGATCACCATCTTCGATACGTCCCGGTTCGCGCTGTCCACCCGCAACTCGTAGAGGGGCGCCCGCACGGTGATCGGCAACGCGCCCTCCCCGGGTGGCGCGGCCCACAAGCGCCCCGCGTCCCCGTTCGCCTCGGCCGTCTCGATCGCCTCGCGCATGGCGGGCGTCCAGTTCCGACCGCGGAACGCGGCCACGTCCTCCGTGGTGCGCAACACCACTTCCTCACCGTAGCCGCTGTTGATGAGCCACCGGTGGAAGATGGCAACCTGCTCCTCCCGCGCCGGATTGGGATCCGTCACCCAATACAGCACCGGCACCTCGGTGCGCGCGTTCGGAAACGAGAGCAACGTGCCCACGCTTAGCAGCACGAGGATTACACACGTCGCCACGAAGAGGTATTTCACCCAAATCCTCCGTCAAACAGGAGCTGCCCCGCCGCGTCTCACGGCCGCAGGCTCAGCAGCATGCCCTGCCCGGGCGCGAGCCATTTGCCCTCGCCGCCCCATGCGCCCGTCGCCCCCGTGTACGCACTTGTGCAGAAAATGCCCCCTTGGCCCTTGAACTCGACGTCAAACGGCGTCGAATGGTGCAGATCCGTGTTCACCACCATCACAAATGGCTGCCCCTTCGGGCCCTCGAACTCGCCCACGAGCAGTTGCTTGCCCGACACGCTCTTCAAGTGCTTGCTCGTCGCGATGCCCGTGCATCCCTCCGGCACCCCGGGATGGTGGAACACGTTCACGCTCGTCAGCGTCAAGTACGTGGGCGCCAGCGCCCGAATCTGCAGGTTGACGTCCCGCACCATGTCCCAGGTGGCCGTCTTGTGCCCGAATTGATCGATCGGCCCCAGGCGGTAGTTGCCGTGCCGCGGCGTCAGATACGTGAAGTAGCAGACGCCCCGCGCCCCATACGCCAGCGTAGTGTACACCTGGAACCGGAATCCCGCCGGGCTCGGCTCCGCGTAGTGGAAATGGCTGTTCGACAGGATGATGTTCCAGAACGGAATCCCGTGCCTCAACGCGGCGTTCCGCACCGCCTCCAGGTTCTGGAAGTAGCTGTCGCGCAGGCTCCCGTCCGCCATGAGCGCATAGTGATCGTAACTGATATACGTCGGATGCACCGCCGATACGAACGCTTCCAGATAGGCCTCGTAGGTGTCCGTTCCCAACTGCTTAGCCGATGCATAGTTCGGATACAGGTTGATGTATGGCGTCACCTCCGGCTGCATCTTGTTCAGCATCGACGCGCATCGCGCCAGGTTCGGGAACAGCGACGCGTTTGGCTCGTCTCGCAGGTAGTAGCCGAATACGGCCGGGTGGCCCTTCAACGGGCCGGCCACGGCGTTCAGGCGGTTCTCGACTTCCGCATCCGCCATTTCCGGATTCGCCGCCGCCTCGGACACGCGCCCGTCGATGACGATGCATTTCAGCCCTGCCTGCGCCACGGCCTCCACGCCATCCGGCGTGATGAATCCGGCCAGATTGAACCCGCAGGCACGGATCTCGCGCAACGTGTCCGGATCGCTCGGGCTCCCGCCCCACGGCATGATCACGAAGTCCTCCGGCGGAAGATCTTCCGCGGGGGGCGGCTCCTGAGTCCACGCCCCGCCGGCGCCCAATGCCGCCGCCAAGCCCGCCGCTGCCAGTGTTCGCGCAAACATGCCAAACCCGTTCACTATGCTGTTCCTTTCCGTCTTGACGCCCCTGCTTACTCGATGAAGCGATCCAGCCGCGCAATGGGCTCCAGCACCGTGGCGCCCGGCGCAGACACGATCCGCGCTTCGAAGGAATGAGCCCCTGGACGTACCGTAATCGGCTCTTTCACCAGCACCATGCTTTCGTTGCGCCCCGCTCCGGCGGGCACACGCCCCGTCCACTGCTTGCGCAACGGCTTCCCGTCCACCGAGAATGCCACGGTGACCTCCCCGGCGTCCACCCCGCCGATGTTGTTCACGGCGGCCGTCAGCACGGTACCGCCGTCTTCCTCGCGAGTCAACCAGAGGCTCTCCTGCATCAACGTGACGCAGGGCTTCACCCAGTACTCGAAGCACAGCGCGTCCGCCCGGCGCTGCACCGCATCATGGTGCCGATCCGTCTCTTCCGTTCGCACCATGCCGTAGTGCTCATTCCCGTAGCCCCCCGTATACCATCCGACGCCGCGCATCTCCGGAAACCGCTTCCGAACGAACCGGACTACCTGCTCGAGTTCGCCCAGATCCGTCCGATCCGGCCGCTCGGACGTGTCGAAGGCGAGCAGCGTGTAGCAGTGGTTGCCATAGGCCGGTTGAAACATGTCCGTGGCCCGCACAAACGGCTCCATCCGCGACACGATCGCCCCGTAGATGTCTTCCGTGCCGAGTTCATCCGGCAACGCCCGCCAAAGATATGTCTCCAGCAGCAGCAGATCCGCTCCCTGCCGGCACAGCGCACCCAACTCTGGCCGCAGCCCGCCCCCGCTCCATACCGCGAAGAACTTGTCCGGTTTCTCGGCCTTTGCCCGCGCCAGTGCCCGCATCGACGCGGCCGACGCCTTGAATTTCCATGAGCCCGGATACCCGCCGATCTCGTCGATGCCCGAACCGTATTTGTGCG
>JAFGTL010000070.1 GCA_016934125.1 Candidatus Hydrogenedentota bacterium | reverse complement strand
GGCCGGCGTGGATCGATTTGCCCGAGGGCGCGGGATACATCACCACGGGGGCCTCGGCGATCCGAAACCCATGATGATGGAGCATAACGATGACGTCGGTGTCCGGGTAGTCGACGGGATAGACGTCGCGGCAGAAGAAGGCGAGCACCTTGCGGTTCATGGCCTGGAACCCGCTGGTGGGATCGGTGATGGTTTGGCCGACGAGCGCGGAGGCCACGCGCCGGAACAGGATCATGCCGGCGCGGCGGAGCGGCGGCACAGCGTAGGTGTCGCCCTCGAGGAAACGCGAGCCGATGCAGAGGTCGCAGGAGCCCGCTCGCACCCGGTCGAGGAGGCGGGGGATGCCGGTTGGTTCGTGCTGGCCATCGCTGTCGAGTTGGACGAGGTACTCGAACCCGTGGTGCAACGCGTACTTGTATCCCGTTTGGAGGGCCACGCCGTAGCCCATGTTGAACGGCAGGGGGAGCACGACGGCGCCTGCGGCCCGCGCCCGGGCGGCTGTGGCGTCCTTGGATCCGTCGTCGACAACGGCGATGGGGGCGTCGCCGCACACGTCACGGACGGCGGCGATGACTTTCTCGATGTGGCCGGCTTCATTATGCGCGGGCAGCAGAATGAGCGTGTCGGCGTTCATGCCCGCAGTGTACAGCCCGGCCCGGATGGCGTCAACGCTTGGGCGGGCTTGGGGCAGGGCGGCGGGCGGAGTACGGGGGCCGCGTCGTGAGGCGGGCGTCGTCGAGGGCCCCGCCTACGGTGAAGAGGTAGATGCACTGATAGCGGCGTCCCTTCAGGGCGAGCGCGGAATGGACATCATCGTCGAAGAAGCACCCGATGCCCGTGCCTCGCAGCCCGGCGGCCTCCGCTTCGAGGTAGAGCACCTGGCCCAGCATGCCCGCCTCCCAGAAGAGGCGGCGGTAGTACCACGCGCCGTGCTGTGCGATGGGCTCCTCGAACCGGGCCAGCATGGCGAGGCAGAACACGCCGCCGCCGGCGATCTCCTGGCCGCAACTGAGTTTCGCGGCCATGGCGTCGAACCGGCCCGGGCGGAGCAGGCGAAGGGGCAGCCCGGCCGGGCACTCGGGGGGGATATCCCACGCGAACGAGAAATCGAGGGCGTCTCGCAGCGCGGCCCCGGCCTCGCGGGTGCGCGGCAGGCAGTAGAGGCCCGGATCGAGCCCGTCCACTCGATGGACGAACAGCACGGGGTGCACGGCGGGGGGCGGGGCCAAGGCGGCCCAGGGGGGCCCGCCGGTGTGTGGCAACAGACGCGCGAGCATCCTGTTGAACGCCGCGCGGGGCATGGATGTCGTGCCGTCCATGGCCGCGGCGCTCCGGCGGCGGAGGATCACCTCGCGGGCCGTAGGGCCGGCGCCGGATGGGGCGGGCGTCCCGGGCGATGGCTCGGCCGGGAGTGCCCGGGGCGGGAGTTGGGCTGGCTCCTTGTGGCACGTGTCGGCGGCTTTGTCGATAGCGGGCCAGCGGACATGGCCGGGGCTGAGCCGGTTGGGGCGGCCGCGCCAGTCGCCGGCGGCCACGGCAGACACGGCGGCGTGCGGCACGGCGCGGGGGCACTCGAAGGGGCCCGGCGCGGGGCACACGACGGCGACAAGGCCGGGGTGCTCGCGTTCGTGCTTGTCGAACCCGTCCTGCCGATCCACCCCGAGGAGTGCGGCGCAATCCGCGTCGCCGAGCCCGTCGAGGTGCATGACGCGCCAGCCGAGGAGGGCGGCCGCATAGGAGGAGGCGGCCAAGGCGTGGCCGAGGTCATGCTGGCAGTAGCGATAGGCGCGCTCGCCGTACTTCCAGGCCTCGCGCCAATGGATCGAGGTGAATCCGAGCAGAAACGATTCGGCCGGGAGCTGTCCGGCCAGCTCGCGCCACACCGGATCCGGGAAGGAAGCGCGCTGTTCGAGGCCATGCTCGCGGGGGGCGTAATGGAACACGGCCGGGATGTCGCACAGGCCCGGCACGGCGGGGGTGATGAGGTAGCCCTCGGTGGGATGCAGGTTGCCGCTGGAGGGGTTGCAGCGGAGGGCCCATCGATCCCCCTGGAATTCCTTCCATGCCGAGATGGCGAGGGCATGTTCGAGGAAGCAGGCCAGGGAGGCGAGGCCCATGGGGCGCGGCGGTATGGCGGCCGCGCCCAAGGCGGCAAAGGGCGGGCTGTCGTCGCGTCGCATCAGGGGAAGGCGGACGAGGGGCGCGCCTTCGTAGCGGCGGAAGGGATCGGGCTGGGTGTGCCAGTCGAGGCGTCCGGGGGAGCGGGCGAACCGGTGGGGATAGTGCTTGGTTCGCTCATGAAAGGCCGCACAGGCCTCCAGCGGATCCATGGCCATTCCTCACGCGGGCCGGGACGCGCGCCCTAGAACGACACCGAGGGCATGGGCGCGGGCCCGTCCTTCATTTCGGAGACTTCGACGCCTTCGGGCGGCGTATAGGAGAACCGGGCGGGATCGAGCGCCGGGTTGATCTGGATCTCGGAGTAGATCAAGGACATGAGGGGTTTGTCCTCGTCGTCGTAGGAGACGGCGCCGACGCGGATGCCGGAATCCTTCGCGAACGAGAACTCGTTCCGAACCGCGTTGGGGGGGGCCTTCTCGCGCGCCTCGGGACTCAGCCGCACTTCGAGCACGTAGACGGGCACATCGCCCATCTGGCTGTCCGGCAGAAGCGCCACATCGCCCGACTCGCGGAGCTTCGCGAGAAGCGCCTGGCCATCGGCAGCGGACGTGTCGGCGTCCTCCGGGCGCGCCCGTTTGGCGACACGCGTCGTGCCCATCATCGTCACCTCGTTGTACACGACTTCCCCGTCGCATACGGTGAGCATCTTGGCGCTGGCGTCTCCCATGCCGGGGAAGGTGCCCGACATGGTATTCATCGCCTCGAGCCGGAAGCGCCAGGTGCCGTCGATGCGCATGGACTCCATCTGGCCCGAGCCCTTGGAGGTGAGTGCGACAGGCCCCATGGCCACATTGGCCGTGAGCTCGGCCGTGGCGGCGACGGAGTTGATGGACTGACGCCGCTCTGCGATGTCGTCCAGGGCTGCGATGAGGGCGGCTTCGGCGGCCGGATCTGCGGCGGTATTCTCCGGAGCAGGGGCCGGCTCACGGGGACTGCAGGCCGTGCACAGCAGACAGGCCAGGATGAGAACCGCGCCACGGCGTGTGGCGCCCATGGACGCGCGCGCCATCACCGCAGCATCGGCGGCAGCAGCGCGCTCTCGGCCTCGGAAAAGTCAACGAACTGCGCGCCCTCCGGCGCGATGTACTGGAACCGGCCCGCGGGAAACTCGGCGTCCGTCTTGAAGTCCGTGAAGGTGAGGGCGCCGACGGGTGCTCCGCCGTCGGCGAAGCCCTGTACGCGAAGCGGGAACCCCGTGGCCTTGTCGAAGAACAACTGCAACACCGCTACAGGCAGGATGCCGTCGGCGTCGGGCTCATCGAATTTCACCTGGAGCGCGTAGGCGGCCGCACCGTTCACGCTCGCATCGGGCAACAGCGTCAGTTCGCCGGCGTCTTCGAGCCCGCCGAAGAGGAGCTGGGCGGGCGATTTCTTTCTGTCGTCCTCCTCGGAGGCGTCGTATTTCATAACCACCGGCATGCGGAGCACGACGGTTTGGAGGTGGAGTTGATCGCCATCGAATACGGCCGTGACGTTCTGGGGGAGATCGGCGGTCGAGTCGCCCATGGGCACGGTGAGGGCGCCGGCGACGTCCATGCGCGAGCAGGTGGTGTCGTCCTTCCGCCGGTAGTCCAGGGTGCCCGTGCCGCGGCCGGGCAAGGCCATGCCGTTCACGTTCATCTGCAGTTCAAGCCCTACTCTGCATGACACCGCCTGTGCGCTGTCCCAGCGGGCGATGATCTGTTCTTTCACGGTATCGAGCGTATCGGCAGCCCATGCCGGCGCAATGCAGATCAAGATTGCCGCGCTCACGATCCAAGCACGATTCAACATGTCGAGCCTCCTCTTTCAGTTCAGCCCGATACAGTATGCCACAACCTGGGGGATCATGCCTACTGCGCAGGCCCGCCGAGGCCGTGTCGAGGCCGTTGAATGAACAGGCCGCGGCAACTATGATGGGCGGCAACCCTGTCCGCCGGGAACGGGGAGCTTCGGGAATGGGGAACACGGGGGAGGGGTCGGTGCGTACGACAGTGTCCCGCATGGCATATGTCGATAACCTGCGTATCTTGTTGTCCTGCCTGGTGATCCTGTTCCACTGGGGGATGACGTATGGGGTGCCCGGGGGATGGGCGTATGCCGACGAACCCGTCGAGTTTCCGTGGCTGTATTTCATGACGCTGCATAACGCGACGTGCCAGTCGTTCTTCATGGGCATGTTCTTCCTGATCACGGCGTACTTCACCCACCTGTCGTTGGAGCGAAAGGGACGGGAGCGGTTCCTGAAGGATCGATTCATGCGGCTGGGGGTGCCGCTGCTGGTGTACGGGCGCCTTGTCACGCCGTTGACGAGCTGGATCGCGTGGGGCCGGGCCGAGGGCCTGTCGTATCTCGACGTGGCGCTGAGCCTGCGGGCGGGCGGATTTGGCGTGATGTGGTTCGTGGAAGCGGTCATCTACTTCACGGCGATCTACGTGGTCGTGCGGGCATTCACCGAGCGATTGCGCGACAACGTGGCGCACCGGCCGTTTGTGCTGAAGGACTGGCATGTATTCGCGTATGCCGGGGCCGTGGGGATCGCGGCGTTCTGTATGCGGCTGGTATGGCCGGTGGGACGCGGTATCGGCGTGCTGGGGTTCAACATGGCCCATTTCGCGCAGTACATCCCGATATTCGCCATCGGCATCCTGGCCGCGAACAACAAGCTCGAGGACGCGATCGGCCTAGCCCAGGCCAAGCGCTTCTTCCTGGTGGCGCTGGGGTTCGTCGTGTTGCTCTTTCCGGCCATGTTCGTCGCGGGCGGCGCACTCTCGGGCGATGTCGAGCCCTTCCTGGGCGGCTGGCACTGGCAGTCGTTCGCCTATTGCCTCTGGGAACAGATCACGGGGCACGCCATCATGGTGTTCCTCCTGGGCTGGGCGCGGAAGTGCTTGAACGGGCAGAACGCGGTGACGCGGGAGTTGAGCGGGGCCGCCTATGCGACATACATCTTCCATCCGCCTGTGATTGTCGCCGTCGCCGTGATCGCGACGCCGTGGGCGATCCCGCCGCTGTTGAAATACGCCGGCCTCGCGCCGGTGGCCGTGGCGCTGTCGTTCGCCGCGGGGGTGCTGATCCGGCGGCTCCCCTTCGCGCGCCGGTTCGTGTAATCCGCTGGGCCGGGCGTCGGTGAGACATGAGGACGCGCCGGCGTGTATGCTTCCTGGGAACGGAACGGGCCAGAAGCCCGGGGAGGCCATCCTGTGGAAACCCTCGGACTCGTGGGGTTGGGACTGGTGGGCCAGGCGCTGTCCGCGCGTCTCCTGGAAGCGGGCTATTCGGTGGCCGGTTGCGACGTGGACAACGCGGCGTGCGACAGGGCGCGGGCGCGGGGCGTCGACGTGGTGGCCCGGGCGGACGACCTTGCCGGAGGCTGCCGCACCATTCTCCTCAGCCTGCCGGATTCTGCGGCTGTCGACGCGGTGCTGTGGGGCGGGCGTGGGCTCGGCCCGGCCTGCGCCGCCGGGCACACCCTCCTCGATACGACAACGGCCCGGCCGGGGGACACGGAGGCCCACCACCGGCGCCTGTCCCAGGGCGGGGTTCGCTTCATCGACGTGGCGCTGGTGGGATCGAGCCGAGAGATTGGCGAGGGGAAAGGGGTGGCGCTCGTCGGGGCGCGCGAAGAGGACGCCGATTTCCGGCCCGTCGTCGACGCCTTCGCGGCGGCGGTGTATTTCTTCGACGCGCCGGGTGGAGGCCACCGGGCCAAGCTTGTCGTGAACCTTGTGCTCGGACTGAACCGGCTTGTGCTGGCCGAAGGGTTGGCGCTGGCCGGGAAGGCGGGTATGGATCCGGGGCGTGTGCTGGAGGTGTTGCGGAACAGCGGGGCCTACTCGCGCGCCATGGACGTGAAAGGGCCGCGGATGATCGCGGGCGATTTCGCGCCGGCCGCCCGCCTTGCGCAGCACGCCAAGGACGTGGGCCTGATCCGCGAGTTGGCCGCGGGGCTCGGTGCACGCGTGCCCGTGTCGGATCTCCATGCCGCGCTGCTCGACGAGGCCATCGCCGCGGGCCTCGGCAACGCCGACAACTCGGCGGTCATCGAGCTGTTCCGCTAGGGGACACCTCACCATCTGGCTCTCCACTCCACCGGTTTGATATGCTCACCGCGGGGAAGGAATCTCTGATGTATAGAGCGACGCTCTCGGACATCATGCTGTCCGGGCCGGAACGGATGGTGTTTAGCGGCGATCTCCGCGCGAACGGGCTCGATGAGGCCGTGTGGGAGGTGTTCGCCGCGTTCATGGGGGCCTCGAGCAAGGCGACGAAGCCGACGGTGCTCCGGGTATACGATGGGGATCGACTGGTGGGTGCGGCGTTCGTATCGCGTTGCCGCGGCTATGGACGGGCGCTGTTCGGCAGCCCGGCGCTCCACCGGCCTATCGACCTCGTCGGGTTGCCGTCGTACATCTGGCTCCGGGTGGGCTACTGCGCGGAGGTGGCGGCGAACCCCGGGTTCGTCGCCGAGGGGGCATGCCGCGACGAGGTGGTTTCGGCCATGATCGCGCACCTCCGGCGCCACTCGTTCGGGGTGATGATCACGGATCGAGCCGGCAACGAGCGGCTCCACGGGGGCGCCGCCGCGTTTCCCTATGTGAGCGATGGGATCGTGGATGTGGCGGGCATGGGGAGCGTGGGCGACTACGTGGGCGGACACCGCAACATCAAGCGGAAGATCAAGGAATTCACCAATAAGGGGGGCGAGATCGACGTCATCCGCGGGCGACTCGATGAGGGGCTCACGGACACCGTCCGGCAGTGTATCGAGGCGACGGCCGCGCGGAGCGTGATCCACTCGCCCTTTCAGGACACGTTCCCCGAGGCCGCCGCGGCCACCTGCCGGTGCCCGTCGGATCGGATGGTGCATTTTGTCGCGACCATGGGGGGGGCGGTGCTCGGATACCACTCATTCGTGGAGAGCGGCGACGGCCTCCGGATGTTGCACGGGGCCTTCGATCGCACGCGGCGCACGACGCATCACTGCTACGAGAACCTGATCATCGCCACGGTGGACTGGGCGCTGCGGCAGGGGCTCAAGGCGGTCTATTTCGGCCCGATCCTGAACGAAACCAAGCGGCGCATGATGAACCGCGCGGAGCGTTCGGCGCTCTTCTTCCATTCGGATCAATGGTGGATGCGGGCCGTGTTTCCGCTGGCCTTCCGCTGTTCGCGGATGCAGAACAAGGCGTTGCTGGCGTTCGCGGACGTGCGGTGACAGCTCCCGGGGGGCGTCAGATGGCGGCCAAGGCCCGATCCAGATCGGCGATCAATCGCTCCGTCGGCTCGATGCCCATGGAGAGGCGCACGGTGTTCAGGTTGACGCCGAAGGTTGTGCGGCGCTCGGGCGGCAGATAGAGCATGGTGGTCAGATATGGAATGCAGATGAGCGTTTCGGTGGCGCCAAGGCTGACCGCGTGGTAGATGACGTCGAGCGCGTTGATGAAGGCTTTCGCGTCTTCCTGGCTGCCGCCGACGTCGAAGGAGAGCATTCCGCCGAAGCCGTTCTTCATCTGCTTGGCCGCCACCGCATGGCCGGGATGCTCGGGCAAGCCGGGATAGGACAACCGGGACACCTTTGGCGATGTGGCCAGGAACCGGGCGGCCGCCATGCCGTTCACGGCCATGCGTTCGGCGCGCAGTTCGAAGGTTTTCAGGCCGCGCTCGAGCAATGAGGCCGAGTAGGCGTCGTGGGTGGTGCCGATGGCCTGACGCGTGAACCAGAGCTTGTCGTAGTGTTCTTTCGAGCCGATGATGGCGCCGGCCATGAGGTCGTTATGGCCGCCGAGGGCCTTGGTGGCGCTGTGCACCACCAAATCGGCGCCCAAGGTGAGGGGGAGCTGGTGGTAGGGGGTGGCGAAGGTGTTGTCGACGACCACCATGGCGCCTGCGGTGTCGGCGGCGGCGCGCGTGGCGCGGATATCCACCACCTTGCAGAGCGGGTTGCTCGGACTCTCGACGAAGATCATGCGCGTGTTCGGTTTGATGTGCTCGCCGATTGTGCTGCTGTCGTCGGCATCGAGCCAGGTGATCTCGACGCCCATCCGCTCGAGGATGAGGGACACTTTGTAGTGGGCGCCGTAGATGTCGTGGAACAGGATGATGTGATCGCCCGCGCTGAGGTAGGTGAAGTACACGAGCGAGCAGGCGGCCATGCCCGAGGTGCACACGATGCAGTCTTCGCCGCCCTCCATCCGGGCGATGATTTTCTCGACGTTGCGCACCGTCGGATTGTCGTCGCGATGGTAGGTGTATCCGTCGATCTCGCCGTCGGTGATCTGGCGCAAGACTTCGAACGAGGCATACTCGTAGTTCACCGCGTTCACGATGGGCGTGACCATCGGTTTGTTGCCGTATGGAGTCAAAGGATCCGGTGACATGCTCGGTGTTCTCCCCCTGGTATCGGTTTCACTTCCATCCGGACGCCGGGAGCGACACAACACCCCTTACGCGTTGAACGACGCGGGGTGATGTGCGCAGCGGGGCAATGATACCGGATTTCGGCGCCCGTCGCCAGTCGCTTCGGCGGCCGGGAAGGGGGCTGCTACAACTCGTGGGCGGTCTTCAGTTTCGTGTCGCGGGCGTGGCGTTCGATGGCGAGTTGGATGAGGCGGTCGATGAGTTCCGTGCAACTCAGGCCCGAGGCCTCCCACAGCTTGGGATACATGCTGATCCGGGTGAACCCCGGTAAGGTGTTGATTTCATTGACGATCACCTCGTCGTCGCCGCGCAGGAACACGTCGACCCGCGCCATACCTTCGCATTCGAGGGCTTTGAACGCGGCCACGGCCGTGTCCTGCACGCGCTTGATCACGGGCTCGGGCAGATCGGCCGGGATCTTGAGGAGGGCGCCGTTTTCGTCGATGTATTTGGCCTCGTAGGAGTAGAACTCGTGGGTGGGCACGATCTCGCCCGGCACGGAGGCCATGGGCTCGCCGTTGCCCAGCACGGAACACTCGATCTCGCGGCCTTCGATGAACTCTTCGATGATGACTTTGTGATCGTACTGGAAGGCGTCCGCCACGGCGCGTTCGAGATCGGCCGGGGACTTGGCCTTCGAGATGCCGACCGAGGAGCCGAGGTTGGCGGGTTTCACGAAACAGGGCAGGCCGAGCCGGGCGATGATGCCGTCGTAGTCGGCCCCGGCGCCCCGGCGGAGGGTGATGAAGGCCGGGATCGGCAGGCCCGCGTCGCGCAGGAGGCGTTTCATGACGTCTTTGTCCATGCCGACGGCCGAACCCAGCACGCCCGCGCCCACGAAGGGCACATCGGCCAGCTTGAGCAGGCCCTGGACGGTGCCGTCCTCGCCGTAGGGGCCGTGTAGCACCGGGAACACGACGTCCACGGGGCTGGGAGGGCCGGCCTCGTCGAGGGGGATGAGGTGCACTTCGTCGCCGGTGGGCGCAAGGGCCACGCGGGTGCCCGCGTTGTTCAACGCGATGAGTTTCGGATCGTCGGCGTTCAACAGGAAGTGGGACGCATCGCCCGTGAGCCAATGGCCCTGCTTGTCGATACCTACCGGGACCACCTCGTATTTCGTCTTGTCAATGGCCTCGATGACGTTCTTCGCCGACTGGAGCGATACCTCGTGTTCCGCCGATTTCCCGCCAAACAACACCGCCACCCGAATCTTGTCCTGCATGCTGACTCCATATCCGTTGCGTCATGCCCGCCCGAAGGCGTGCCATCCTCGATTACGCCATCCGTCGAGTAGTATGCCGGTTCGGCGGGGGTGGGTTCCATTCGGGGGTTGGGTGGGCCCGCCCCTTCAGGGCTCGCGTCTTTGCCTTTTGCTACCCAGGGCGCCGGCCCCGTGCGCTCGACGCACGCGCCCTCTGCCCTGGGCTGTTATGTGCGCGCCCTTCGGGCGCGGAAGGAGATCGGCGGAACGGCAAGACGGCGGAACAAGTTCCGCCCTGCGCGGTGCGTTTGACGGGCGCGGGCACGGCGGATCTGAATGAGATCGACGGAACAAGCAAGACGGCGGAACAAGTTCCGTCTACGCGGTGCGCTTGATGGGCGCGGGCACGGCGGATCTTGATCCGCCGTCTTTGGGCTGCCCGGGCGGCTATGCCTACCGCGTGCTCGCCGCGTGCAGATGTTCCTCAACCCACGGCCGGAGCCCCTTGCTCTGGAATGTCCCGAAGTACGATGTCAAATCGCCCAACTTCACCACGATATCGCCGGCAACGCTCTCGGGGAGTTTGGGCGTCAGATGCAGCTCGAACTCGCGATGAGCCGCCCCATCGACCACGACATACCACGTGTGCGTGTATCCGGGATGATTCGGTGAGTGGCCCACAGCGTCTGCAATCCCCTCTACAAATGCATGTATGGACTCAGGATCGGTGACGCTCACGATCTTCTCTCGACCGTATCGATCGAACACGTCGATTCGACGGATGCTCTCGGCGCGCATCTGGGCGATGTCCTCCAGCCTGCGCATTTCGTCCTGCAACCCGGGCAGATCGGACAGCGCCGCCTGCCCGGTGAGCATGGCTGCAAGGAGGCCCACGAGGCAGGCTGTTGGGAGCCAACTCCGTCGTTCCTGCGTGGCCTTGAGCTGCCATGCCAGCCCGAGCAGGAAACCGGGCAGCGTCGCGATAGCTCCACCCACCCAGTAATTCATGAACGCCGAATAGTGCACTCCGATGAGCAGGCCGATGAGGCCGCCGAGCTGTTGGAGGATGATCAGGGAAACCAGAATGCGCCAGATGGGCCTCAACTCACGGAACCCGCGTGGCCCGAGCCCAATTGACATCGTGAGCCCCTCCGCCTATCGTTGCCGGTCGAGGCATTGTAGCACGCAACCTGCGAACTGTTGGGTTGTCGTCGCGTATCCGGACGGTGCGCCGGCGTGGGCGCGAGAAGGAGAGAAATGGTGTCGCTATTCGCGTGTGTGGCGTTATGCGTTGCGGCGGGGGCCGGGGAGCCGGGCCTTGCGGCGGTAGAGGCGGAGGGTGCGATGACGGTGACGGGGCCGGATTTCGCGGTAACGGTGGCCGCGGCGCACGGCGGGCAGATCACATCCCTCCGGGCGTACGACGGCGTCGAGTGGCACGAGGTGCTCGAGGGCACGTTCCCGGATCTCCGTTTCACGGACGGGCGCTCGGAGTGGGCGCTGGCGCACGACGCGCGGAAGGGGCGGATCGTGCGCGTCGCGCAGGACGAGAACGCGGTGCGGATCCACACGTACGGCGTGTTGCGGCGGCTGGACGGCGCGGGCTCGCCGTGGGGCGTGGATCTGCGCTACGAGATCTATCCCGAGGGCGCGGTGTTCGTGGAGCTCGAGTGCCGGCTCGTGGACGTGTCATCCACGCTGGCCGAGGCCACGGCCTCGTTCAAGGTGGCGGACGCCGTGGCCGCGTTGCCCAAGTACCGCGCCGAGCAACTGGGCAAACAGGATGCCTGCATGCCCTCGTTCCGGGCGGCCTTCGGCGCGGATCCGGCGCGGAGCTTCACGAACGAGATCGAGGTGATCGTCGAGGACAGGCGGCCGCTGTTCGGCACCTCGGCGGGCGAACTCGGCGAGCAAGGCGCGACGTGGCGGCTGGGCACGGGGCGCGACACGCTCGAGCCGGGGTTCACCTACCGGAACCGCTTCGCCATCGGGCTGGGCGCGACACCGGGCGCGCCGCGGAGCAATGCCGTGGGGCAGCGGGTATACCACTGGGTGAACTGGCTCGATCTCGTCAACTGGTATCCGAATGAGGAGCAGATCGACGCGATGGTGGCGAACCACGCGACGATGCTCATCCTGCATCACGAATACATGCTCCAACGGGGGAGCAACGGCTACCCCCACGCCGAGTATCGCGTGGCGCGCGATCAGGACGCGATGGTGCGGATGATGGACTGTGCCCACAAGCGGGGCCTGCGCGTCGGGCTCTACATGCGGGGCGTCGAGTGGTATGCCCTCGAGACGGGCTTCTTCGAGAAGTATTGCCAGCGCGACTGGGACGGCATTTACCTGGACTGGCACGGGCCCTTTGGCGTGTCGTGGCACGAGAACCTTTACGAGCCGGAGCCGTTTCTCGGGGATCGGCATTTCTCGCGCGACGGCTCCTATGCCCCGGCCCACGCCTACTTCCTCATGACGCGCCGGCTGCGGGAGATGGTCGGCGCGAACGGGTTCCTCATCGGCCATCAGGGCTCATTCAACTCGGGCGTGTTCGCCAACCTGTGTTTCGACGCGTTCCTGCCGGGCGAGACGGGCTCGGATCGGCTCATGTTCGCCCACGTCGACGAGGCGGTGTACAAAGGCATGCAGGCGGGCAGCGTGTGCATGCCGTGGACGCTCGATCTGCCGAAATACCGGAACGCCGAGGGCGCCGCCAAGATGGCCGTGTGGGGCTTCTACCCGCACGTGGTGATGGGCATCAAGGCCCGCCAGGCGGAGGCCGTGGTGTTCTCGAACGATCCGAACGACGCCGAATACGCCTTCGTGCTCCCCTACTGGCGGCTGCTGGCGCAAATCGATGTCGAGCACTGCGAGGTGTTCAACCTGCCGTCGCAACGCATCGCAGCGGCGGCGTCGTCGATTCCGGCCGTGGGCGCGGCGGTGTATCGCGAGGCCAGCGGGCGATACCTGGTGGTGGCGGGGAACCTGGGCGCGGAGCCGGCCGGGGCCACGCTGACGCTGAGTACGGAGGTGCTCGGGATGACGGGCGGCTACGAGGCGGAGCGCATCGACGCGGCCACGGGCGCCCGGGAGGCGCACGCCTTCGCGGACGGCGCGCTCGTCACCTCCGATCTGCCGCAATGGGGCATCGAGGGGTATCTACTGACGCCGAAGTAGGGCGAAATGGTCAGCGCTCGCCCGTCTTCTTGAGGGTGTCGACGCAGACATCGGGGCGATCGGTGATGATTCGATCGACACCCCACCCGGCCAACTGCCCCATCTCCAGATGGGAGTTCACCGTCCACACGGCCACGCACTTGCCGCCCGCGTGGAGCGCGGCCAGCCGCCCGGTGTCGACGCCATCCTTGCACGGATTCACCCCGCCGAGGCCGAGCAGATAGGCCCAGCGCAGGCTGCGTTCCCAGGCCCCCGGATCGTCGAGCTTGGCGCCCGTAAGGAGTTCGACGCGGAGTTCGGGGGCCTCGGACGACGCGATGGCGCACACGATGGGCGAGAAGGACTGAATGACAATCTCCTTCTTCATCTTGCGCTCGCGGACGAGGGCGATCACCTTGCGCGTCAATTCGAGGTTGCGGGTGCCATCCGCCTCGATGCGCGCCATCATCTCGCGGCGCACCTTGTCGGGCAGGACTTGGTAGTCGGCGGCCAATTCGAGAATCGCCGCCTGAAGATCGTCATCGTTCTGGGCGTTCTTCACTTCGATGTACACGCCGATCTTGCCCTTGG
>JAFGTL010000794.1 GCA_016934125.1 Candidatus Hydrogenedentota bacterium | reverse complement strand
GGTGATCGCCGTCGTCGGAGTCCTCGCCGCCGTTCTCCTGCCGGCTTTGGCCCGGGCCCGCGAGGCGGCCCGCCGCGCCAGTTGCATGAACAATCTCTCTCAGATCGGCCTCGCCATGCACATCTACGCCCGCGAGAACGATGGCGCGTTCCCGTGGAGCGGCGGCGGCGGCAACGCGGATGTTCTCACGCGCATGTATCCGGACTACTTCACCGATCTCGACAGCTTCGTGTGCCCATCGGGCAACCGCAACGATCCGGACGACGCATGGCCACTGAACGCGATGATCGGTGCACCAAACAGCTTCCGCGAAAGCTACGACTACTTCGGCGCCTACACGATTGCCCCGATCATGTTGCCTCCCCCGGAACGCGGACTCCCCAAGGTGCCCATCATGTGGGACTTCTCTCTGGGCGGGGACTTCTCGCAATGGAACCACGTCCCGGGCGGCGGCAACGTGCTCTGGCTCGACGGATCCGTCCATTTCCTGCACGCCGACGACTGGGCCGGATCGAACCTGCCGTTCCGGCCTGACGGCATCGCCTTCGACGACCCCGGCGAGGCCAGCGTACTCGAGCTCTGGCGCGATCCCGAGGCCTTCGAGGATTCCAAGCCGCCCACCCGCCGGCAGATCGCCGGCGAGGCTTTCAAGAAGAGAGTCGAAGAGGACTTGAAAGACGGTGCGCGTCCGGGACTCTCGCCCGAGGCACAACGCCGCCTCCTCGAGGCCCAGTTTGCGGAGTAGCCCGGCTGCCCCTCTCCGGGCCCCCGCGGATCGGAGCGACACCGCCACGGTTTGACAATCCCAACCGATTCATGGATGATTCCTCGGTGCATGGGTGCGCCACAAACCGGATGGCCCGGTGTGTGGCGCCGGAAGAGGGAACCCGGTGCGAATCCGGGACTGGCCCGCAGCGGTAATTGGGAACGAAGACCGTCGAACACCACTGGGCCGACAGGCCTGGGAAGGGACGGCCGGTAGGAACCCGCCTGGCGCGGAACGCCCATCAGTCCGAATACCTGCCTGTGCGTTTATCCCGTGCTGTGCGAACGGGATATGCCACTCCTCGAGGATAGGGAGCGATCGCCAATGCGTGCTTTGCCGTCGTGTCTTCACCCCCTTCGGCTCTCTCTCGCCATACTGATCGCGCTCGCACCCGCGTCGTTCGCCGCCCAGGCAGACGCCCCGGCCGCCCCGCAGCGCATCGTGTCCCTCGCGCCCAGCACCACCGAGATCCTCTTCGAACTCGGCCTCGGCGAGCGCATCGTAGGGGTGACGCGCTACTGCGACCACCCCGAGGCGGCAAAGAACATCCGGAAACTCGGCGGCTACATCGATCCCAGTTACGAAGAGATCGTCGCGCTCCAGGCCGATTTGGCCATCCTGCTGACCTCCCACCACGACGCCAAGCGCGAGTTGACGAAAATGGCTGTCCCAACCCTCATCACGCCCCACGATACCGTGGCCGACATCCACGAGGCGATCCGCTTGATCGGCGAAGCCTGCGGCGTCCCCGACAGGGCCGCGGCCATGATAGGCGGACTCACGCACCGTTCCGAGGCCATCCGGCGCGCGGTGGCCGGCAAACCCAGGCCCCGCGTGCTGATCTGCGTCGGGCGCGACATCAACTCGGATCAACTCGCCGGTATGTACATGGCCGGCCGGAACGGCCTGTACGACGAACTCATCGAGGCGGCGGGCGGCATCAACGCCTACCGCGACACGAAGGTGGCCTACCCGCAGATCTCGGCCGAGGGCGTCATCGAGCTCGATCCCGATGTAATCATCGACTTGGTGAGCCATATCGAGCCCGACGGCAGAACAGCCGAACAGATCGCCCGCCAATGGGCCCCGCTCCGCGTGGTGCCTGCCGTCCGCAACAACCGCGTCCACGTCATCATCGGCACGCACGCCCTGCGCCCGGGCCCGCGCTACATCCTGCTCCTCGAACAACTCGCCCGCCTGCTCCATCCCGACGCGTTCCGCGAGGAGGCCGCTCATGAGTGAGCCCGCCCTCGAAATCGAATCGCTCTCGTTCTCCGTGCGCGGCGCCCCCATTCTCCGCAACATCTCCGCCCGGATCGGCCACGGCGAAACGTGGTCGATCATCGGCGCCAACGGGGCGGGCAAGTCCAGCCTCCTCAAGTGCTTGATGCGGATCCATAGCGGCTGGAGCGGGCGAGTGCAGCTCTTCGGTCGGCCCCTCGAATCCTACTCGCAACGCCAACTGGCCCAACGGGTGGCCTACGTGCCCCAGCCCGGCGGCGATCAGCGCTTCCCCTACACCGTGCGCGAGTTCGTCCGCATGGGGCGCTATCCCTATGCCGGCCCCCTCGGCGCCGCCCATCCCGGCGACAAGGCCGCCGTCGACGAGGCCATCGCCCGCGCAGACGTCGGCCGGTTCGCCGCGCGCACCTTCGACACCCTGAGCGGCGGGGAGCGGCAGAAGGTCTTCATCGCCGCCGCACTCGCCCAACAGGGCGATATCCTGTTGCTCGACGAGCCCACCGCATTTCTCGACTACCGCCACCAGGCCGAGGTGTTCGCCATCCTGCGCGCCATCAACCGCGACACCCGCACCACCATCGTCGCCGTCACCCACGACGTGAACGCCGCCCTTCTCGCCGGCGGCCACGTCTTGGCCCTGCGCAAGGGCGAGGTAGCCTGGAGCGGCCCGACGCGCGACTTGGCCTGTGAGAAGCGGCTCGGCCGGATCTTCGATGCCCGCTTCCGGTTTCTCGACGATCCGGAGTCCGGGCTGCGGCTCGTCGCGCCGCAGGGGGCCGCCCAATGAAACGCGCCACCCTCTCGATACTGATCGTGGCCGGCTCGCTGGCAACGCTTATGTGCGCGCCCCTCGTCGGGGGCCGCGACATTCCCCTCACCGCCGTTTTCCAGCCCGGCTCCGATGATGCCGCCTCGGTGATCTTCTGGCAGATCCGCCTGCCCCGCGCCTGCCTCGCCTGGACGGCGGGCGCCGGCCTCGCCGCCGCCGGCATGGTGTTCCAGGCCCTGTTCCGCAACCCCCTTGCCACGCCCTTCACCCTCGGCGTCGCCAGCGGCGCATCCTTTGGCGCGGCGGTAGGCGTACGGCTCGGCCTCGGCGCCGCCTTCCTGGGCCTGTCGGCCGTGTCCTTCTGCGCCATGGCCGGCGCACTCCTCGCCATCGGCGTCGTCTATGGCCTCACCGTGCTCAAACGCGATTGCTCCATCGGCGGCATGCTCCTCGCCGGCGTCGCCGTCAACTTCTTCTTCTCGAGCGCGATCCTCCTCATTCAGTACACGGCCGATTTCCATGACACCTTCCGTATTCTCCGCTGGTTGATGGGGGCGCTCCAGATGGTGGGCTTCGATGCGCCGCTGTGCGTGCTTCCCTTCGTCGCGGCCGGCGCGCTCCTCATGGCCGTGCTCGTCGGCGAGTTGAACCTCCTATCCGTCGGCGAAGATCTCGCCGCCAGCCGCGGCGTCGCCGTCGGGCGCGTCAAAGCGCTCCTCTTCTTCTCCATCTCGATGATGGTCGGCGTCATCGTCTCCGTGTGCGGCCCCATCGGCTTCGTCGGGCTCATGTGCCCCCACATCTGCCGCCTCATCGTCGGCGCCGACCACCGCCGCCTCCTCCCGGCCGCCATCCTCTTCGGCGGCGCGTTCCTCGTGGCCTGCGACACCCTCGCGCGGACAGCCTTCGCCCCCACCGAGTTGCCCGTCGGCATCTTCACCGCCTTCCTGGGCGGCCCCTTCTTTCTCTGGCTGCTCCTGAAACCGCCCAAGGGCGCGAAGGTGGCGGCATGACTGGCAAGCCTTGTCCATCAATCGAGAGCCCCGCGCCCGTCCCGGTGCGACCCCTTCGCCTCGGCACCACGTCATACATTGTGCCGGACGACATCCTGCCCAACCTCCGGCACCTGTCCGGCCGCGTCGACGACGTCGAACTCGTGCTCTTCGAGTCCGACGAGTCCTCGAACCTGCCGTCCCCCGGCGACGTCGCCGAGATGGGCCGCCTCGCGCGTGAGGCCGGCCTGAGCTACACGGTTCATCTCCCGCTCGACACACGCACCGGCTGCGCCGATGAAGCCGAGCGCGCCGAGTCCGTGGCCAAGTGTCTCCGCGTCGTGCAACTGACGACGCCCCTCGCGCCCTTCGCGTGGATCATGCACCTCCACGGCGATCGCCGCGGCGAGCCGCCCACCGATGAGCCCGCACGCTGGCTCCGGCAGCATCGCCGATCGCTCCAGGAACTCCTGCGCGCCGGCATCGAGCCGTCCGCGATCTGTATCGAGACACTCGATTACGATTTCGAGCGCGTCGCCGGCCTGGTGAACGATTTCGATCTCGCCGTGTGCCTCGATCTCGGCCACCTCCTCGTGAATGGCCGCGATGTGGCCGCCCATCTGGATCGGTGGTTCAGCCGGGCCCGCGTGTTCCACGTCCACGGCGTCCGCCCCGATGGCACCGACCATGCCCACATCGGCTACCTTCCCGACGGCCTGCTCGAGGATCTGGCGCAGCGGATCGCTGCGCTCCCGGTGGCGGACGCCCGCGTAGTCACCCTCGAGGTGTTCGGCGAAGACGATTTCGAGCGATCGATGGAAGTCGTACAGGAAAGGATGGCCCCATGGCTGAGGTGATTCTCGTGACAGGCGGCGCGCGCAGCGGCAAGAGCGCCCTCGCCCTTCAACTCACCGACGGATACGCGCCCCGCGTGTTCATCGCCACCGCGGAGGCCTTCGACGACGAGATGCGCGAACGGATCGCGCGTCATCGGGCCGAGCGCGGCCCCGGCTGGGACACCATCGAGGCGCCCCTCGATCTCGCCGGCGCCATCCGCCGCGCCGGCGCGCCGGGCGCGGCCGTCCTCGTCGATTGCCTCACCGTCTGGCTGGGCAACCGGCTCCATCACGAGCCCGCCCTCGCCGAAGACGGCGCGTTCCCGGCCGAGCTCGACGCCGCCATCCGCGAGTCGCAGGCAGCGCGCCTCGTCCTCGTCACGAACGAGGTGGGCATGGGCATCGTGCCCGAGAACGAACTGGCCCGCCGGTTTCGCGATCTCGCCGGCCGGCTCAACCAGCGCGTCGCCGCCTTGGCGAACCGCGTGATCCTGTCCGTGTGCGGCCAGGCCCTCACCATCAAAGACGCCCCGGGCAAGGAGAACGCCCGATGAGCCTGCTGGCCCGCACCATCGAAGGCATTACACCGGCCGATCCCGAGTTCCGCGACAGGGCTCGCGCCCGCATTCTGACGCTCTGCATGCCCCCGTGGGCGCTCGGGCGCCTCCTCGATCTCGCCGTCGATCTCGCCGGTATGACGCGCTCCCTCGCGCCGCCCGTCGCGCGCCGCTGCGTCGTCGTGATGGCCGCCGACCACGGCGTCACCGCAGAGGGCGTCAGCGCCTTCCCCCGGGAAGTCACCGTCGAGATGGTGCGCAACCTCGTGGCCGGTGGCGCCGGCGTCAACGTGCTCGGCCGCCAGGCCGGCGCGCGCGTCCTCGTCGTCGATGTCGGCGTGGCCGGCGACTTGAGCGATCTGCGTGGAGCCGCCTCCTTCCAGTCGCGCCCCGTCGCGCACGGAACCGCCAACATGGCCTGCGGCCCCGCCATGCGCCGCGAACAGGCCATCCAGGCCGTCGAGGCCGGCCTCCACGTGGCCGCCGAACTCGCCGACGAGACGGATGTCTTCGCCACGGGCGAGATGGGCATCGGCAACACGACGCCGAGCAGCGCGATCATCGCCGCCCTGTGCGCGGTTGACGTGTCCGAAGCGGCCGGCCGCGGAACGGGCATCGACGACGTCCGGCTCCGGCACAAGACGGCCGTCATCCGCCGGGCGCTCGATGTCAATCAACCGGATCCGGGCGATCCCATCGACGTGTTGGCGAAGGTCGGGGGGTTCGAGATCGGCGCCATCGCCGGCCTCATCCTCGGGGCCGCCGCGCAGCGCAAGCCCGTCCTTGTCGACGGCCTCATCTCGACCGCCGGCGCACTCCTCGCCCACCGCCTGTGCCCGCACGCCGCCGAGTACATGATCGCCTCCCATCGCAGCGACGAGCCGGGCCACGGGCCCGCCCTCGCCGCCCTCGGCAAGCGCCCCCTCCTGGATCTCGGCTTGCGCCTCGGCGAAGGAACCGGCGCGGCCCTGGCCATGCCTCTTGTCGAGGCCGCGGCCCGGATTCTGACGGAAATGGCCTCCTTTGACGACGCACAGGTATCGAAAGGGAACCTATGAGAGCCTTGCTGGCCGCGGTTCAGTTCATGACCATCCTGCCCGTGCCCATCCGCGTGGCCGGCCGCGATCTCGAACGCGCCCCCCTCTGGTTTCCCGCCGTCGGCGCGCTTGTCGGCCTGATCGTCGCGTCGGCCGACTGGTGCGGCGCCGCCCTCGGCCTGCCCCCCGCGATCCTGAACGTAGGCACCATCGCACTCCTCGCCGCACTCACCGGCGGGCTGCACCTCGACGGTCTCGCCGATACCGCCGACGGCTTTCTGAGTGCGCGGCCCAAGGATCGCGCCCTCGAGATCATGCGCGACAGCCGCATCGGCACGATGGGCGTGCTTGCCCTGATCCTCGTGCTCGCCCTCAAAGGCACCGCCCTCGCGACACTCCATGAACCGATCCGCTGGCGGGCGCTCGTGCTCGCCCCGCTGCTCGGGCGCTCCATGCTGCTGGCCGCCATGAGCCTCCTTCCCTATGCCCGCGCCGGCGGCGGCCTTGCCTCCGTCTTCCTCGCCCGGCGCAGCCGGCTCCTTCCCCTATGGGCGCTGGCCTGGCCGGCCGCCTGCGCCATGGCCCTGTTGGGCCTCCGCGAAGGGCTCCCGCTCCTCGCCGCCGGCGTCGTCGGCACCGCCCTTCTCGCCGCATACTCCATGCGCCGGATCGGCGGATTCACCGGCGACACGCTCGGCGCCACCAGCGAACTCGCCGAAATGCTGGCCTTGATCGCCATCGCATGCCAATGCCCCGGTGGAAATGGATGAAACAGGCGGATGGCGCGGGCTTTGACGAGTCCTTGGCCCGCCGTCCCGCTTTGACACCGGCGCCCTCGATGGGCCATCATGCTCTGTCTTCAATGCCCGCCGGATTCCGTACGGTGGTGGTGCGGGATCCGTCCCGGCGGACAAGCCGGCCGCTCAGGCAGCCAATCAGGAAGGACAGCGTTTCATGAAGATCCTTGTCACGGGGGGCGCGGGATTCATCGGATCCCACGTGGTTGACGCCTACATCGAGCGCGGCCATGACGTCGTCGTTGTCGATAACCTCGCGACGGGATCCCGCGATAACCTCAATCCCAAGGCCGCTTTCGTCGAGATCGATATCGGCTCCGACCAACTCGGCGCCGTATTCGCCGAACACGCCCCCGAAGTCGTCAATCATCTCGCCGCCCAGATCGATGTCCGGTTGAGCGTCGAGAAACCCCTCTTCGACGCCCAAACCAACGTCCTCGGCTCCATCAACGTGCTCCAGAACTGCGTCGATCACGGCGTCGGCAAGTTCATCTTCGCCTCCACCGGCGGCGCCATCTACGGCGACGCGGCCACGCTCCCCGCGTCCGAGGAGCAGACGCCCCGGCCCCTGTGCCACTACGGCGTGGCCAAGTACTGCGTCGAGAACTACATCCGCCTCTACGGCACGCTCCACGGCCTCCGCTACACGATCCTGCGGTTCCCCAACGTCTACGGCCCGCGGCAGAACCCCCGCGGCGAGGCGGGCGTATGCGCCATCCTCACCGGGCTCATGCTCGAAGGGAAGACGCCCGTCCTCTACGGCCACGGCCAGCCGTTGCGCGATTATGTATACGTAGGCGACATCGCCCGCGCCAACGCCCTCGCCCTCGATGCAGGCGACGGCGAAGTGCTAAACCTCGGCTCGGGCAAGGGCGCCTCCGTGCTCGACATCTTCAACGGACTCAAGGAGATCCTCGCCTTCGATCAAGAGCCGCGCCTCGAGCCGCTGCGGCCCGGCGAGGTCGAGAACAACTACATTACGGGCGATCGGGCCGCTGCGGTGCTCGGATGGCGCCCGGAAGTCGAACTGCGCGACGGCCTCGCGCGAACGGTTGCACACGTGCGGCGTGAGGCGTAACACGCTGGCGCGCAAGGGGGAATGCGAACAAGGGGAGATTGCACCGGCATGAAGGATCTAGCGATTCCGGTGGCGTGCGTCGTGATGATGATCGGCGCGGTATGCGGGGCCGCGGCGGCGCACGCAGACGACGTGGAGTGGAAGGAACTGCCCGACCTCGAGCAGCCGTTGTCCGGGCATTTCGCGGGCGTGTCGAACAATGCCCTTGTGCTGGCCGGCGGCGCCTGGTTCCCCGTGTCGCTCTGGGAAGGCGGCACAAAGCAGTGGCTCGACACCGTCTTCGTGCTCGAACCCGACGCGGCCGCGTGGCAGGCCGCCGCCCCCTTGCCCCATCCCGTGGCCTACGGCGCAGTCGTCTCCCACGACAACCGCGTCATCTGCGCCGGCGGCAGCGACGGCCAGACGCATTTCACCGAGGTGTTCGCCCTCGAATGGGCCGATGGCGCCATTCAGCGGACAACCTTGCCCGATCTGCCCCGCCCCTGCGCCTTCATGAGCGCCGCCCTGGTGGGCTCGACAATGTACGTCGCCGGCGGCCAGGAAGCGCCTGACTCCACCGAGGCCTTGCACTCCTTCTGGGCCCTCGACCTCGCCGCGGAAAGCCCGGCCTGGCAGGAACTCGAACCGTGGCCGGGCCCGGCCCGGATTCTGCCGGTGGTCGCCGCGCAGGAAGACTCCGTGTTTGTGTTCAGCGGCGCCGATCTGGCCGCCGGCCCCGACGGCACGGCGAAACGCACCTATCTGACCGACGGATACCGCTTCCGCCCCAAGGCGCCCGGCACCTTGCACCCCGGATGGGACACCGTCACCGGGCCGCCCCGCCCGGTGGTCGCGGCCCCCGCCCTTGGATACGGCCCTTCCCATGTCCTCGTGTTCGGCGGCGACGACGGATCCCTCGTCGATCAGATCCAGCAGTTGCGCGCCAACCACCCCGGCTTCTCCCGCGACATGCTCGCGTACCACACCATCACCGACACCTGGGCCGTCAAAGGATCGATCCCGCACACCCTCGTGACCACCCAGGCCGTCCTCTGGGAGAAACGCATCGTCGTGCCTGCCGGCGAAGATCGCCCCGGCCATCGCAGCGTCAAGGTGCTGTCCGGCTCGCCCCCGGAGCCCGCCAAGCGCCTGAACTGGCTTGACTACTCCGTGATGATCGTGTACTTCGCCGCCCTCATCGGCATGGGCTTCTACTTCTCAAAGCGCGAAAAGACCACCGACGACTTCTTCCTCGGCGGGAGGCGCGTGCCGTGGTGGGCGGCCGGGATCAGCATCTTCGGCACGCTGCTCAGCGCCATCACGTTTCTCGCCGTGCCCGCCACCTCATTCTCGGGCGACTGGGTGTTCTACATCGGCTATCTGTCCGTTTTCGTCGTGGCGCCCGTCGTCATCTTCATCTACCTGCCCTTCTTCCGCCGCACCAGGATCACCACCGCCTACGAATACCTCGAGAAGCGCTTCAACGTCGCCGTCCGCCTTTTCGGCAGCCTCGCCTTCATCCTGTTTCAACTCGGCCGCGTCGGCATCGTCATCCTGCTTCCGGCCCTGGCGCTCAGGGCCGCGACAGGCATCGACGTCCAACTCGCCATCCTCTGCATGGGCGTCCTCTGCACGATCTACACCGTGTTGGGCGGCATCGAGGCCGTCATCTGGACCGACGTGCTCCAGGTGGTGGTGCTCATCGGCGGGGCGTTGCTGTCGCTCGTCCTCATCGTCGGCTCCATCGACGGCGGCGTCCCGGCCATCGTGTCCACGGCCGCCGCCTCGGACAAGTTCCACATGTTCGACTGGGGCTGGGATATCACCGCCAAGGTGGTGTGGGTGGTCGTGTTGGGCCGCGTCCTCGAGTCCATTATCCCCTACACCACGGACCAAACGGTGGTGCAGCGCTACCTCACCACGTCCTCCGAGAAAGAGGCCGGCAAGGCCGTGCTGCTCGGAAGCCTCTTCTCGCTGCCCAACGGCATCATCTTCTTCGGGCTCGGCACCGCGCTGTTCGTGTTCTACAAAAACAACCCTGCCCTCCTGACGCCCGGCCTCAAGACCGATGCCATCTTTCCGCTCTTCATCGTCCAGCAACTCCCGGCCGGCATCTCGGGCCTCATCATCGCCGCCGTGTTCGCCGCGGCCATGTCGTCCCTCGACAGCAGCCTCAACAGCATGTCGACGGTGATCGTCACCGACTTCTACCGGCGGTTCAAACGGGACACGACCGATCATGGGGCCCTGCAGCTTGCCCGGGGGCTTACCATCTTCATCGGCATTCTCGGCACCGGCTCGGCGCTCATCATGTCCCAGCACGATATCGGCTCCCTCTGGCAACACTACATGAAACTCATCGGTCTGTTCGGCGGCGGGCTCGCCGGCATCTTCGCGCTCGGCATCTTCACCCGCCGCGCTACCGGCGCCGGCGCGTTGATTGGCGCCGTCGTCGGCGCCGTCGTGTTGCTCCTCGTGCAGCGCACGCACATCAGCTTCCTGCTGTACTCGACGGTCGGCATTTCCACCAGCTTCATTGTCGGCTACGCCGCGAGCTTCGTCGTCGGCAGGAACCCCGCCAATATGGCCGGGCTCTGTTGGCACACCCGCAACGACGGGCCCCCGCGCCCCTCCACGGAATGAGAAGGATCTCCGCATGAACTACCACCGACTGGGCCGTTCCGGCCTCCGGGTGAGTTGCCTCGGATTCGGCACCCACATGAACATCGGCGATACCCTCGATGAACGCGAATCCCTCGCCATGCTCGAGGCCGCCCACGAAGCCGGCATCAACCTCATCGACACGGCCGACTCCTACACCCGCGGAGCCGCCGAGGCCATGCTCGGCAAGTGCCTCCCACACTTCCGCCGATCGGACTGGGTGATCCTCACGAAAGTCTTCGGGGAAATGGGCCCCGGCCCCAACGACCGCGGCCTCTCGGCCAAGCACATCCGCGAAGGCTGCGACGCCAGCCTGCGCCGCCTCGGCCTCGATTACGTCGACATCTACATGTGCCATCAACTCGATCCGGAGGTGCCCATCGAGGAAACCGTACGCGCCATGGGCGACGTGCTCCGCGCCGGCAAGGCCTTGTACTGGGGCGTGAGCAACTGGCCCGCCCCGCTCGTGGTTCGCGCCAACGCACTCGCCCGCTCCTTCGACATGCCCCCCATGGCCGCCACCGAAGATCGCTACAACATGATCTACCGGCATCCGGAGTCCGCTCTGTTCCCGGCCCTCGCCGAGGAGGGCATCGGGTGCGTCGCCTTCTCGCCCCTCGCCCACGGCATGCTGGCCGGCGTATACAAACCCGGCCAAACCGCCGCGCCCGCCGGCACACGGGTGGCCCGCGAGCCCGACAACAAGGTGACGCGCAGCTTCTACTACCACGAGGAATTCAAGGTGAAAGCGCAGGAACTCGTGCGAATCGCCGGCCAGATGGGCACTACCGCGGCCGCCCTGGCCACGGCCTGGTGCGTTTCCCACCACGTCGTCAGCAGCGTCCTCCTCGGCGCCTGGAACCTCGAACAGCTCAAGGAGAACCTGCGGGCCAGCGATGTGACGATCCCCCCGGACGTCGCCGAGCGCCTCGACAAGCTGTTCCCGCTCCCGCAGGCCGCCCCGGGCGCCTAACCACCGCGGCCCACACCTCCGCACCCCGTTCCCGGAACTCCGCGGGGTTGGCCCATGCCCGGGAACGTGTTATGCTCGCTCCAGATGAAAGGGAGGCGATCAAATGGCCAAACGCAAGGATTCCGGCAGGCACGTGCTCGGGCTCGACATCGGTGGCACCAAGATCATGGCCGCCGTCCTCGACGAGCAGTTCAACGTAGTTTCCCGGTGCCGCAAGCGAAGCCGCTCCTCGAAGAAGGACGACTCCACCGAGTCCCGGATCGCGCGGATCGTCCAGAAAGCCATCGACGACGCCGGCGTCGACGCGATCGCCGGGATCGGCGTCGGCTCGCCCGGCCCGCTCGATCCGGCCACTGGCGTGATCATCGACACGCCCAATCTCGGGTGGAAGGACTTCCCGCTCGCCGACACGCTCCACGAGCAATTCGGCGTGCCCGTCGTCGTGGACAACGATGTGAACGTGGGGACATACGGCGAGTGGGTGTTCGGTGAGGTGCGCGATTGCCGGCACGTGGTGGGCATCTTCCCGGGAACCGGAATCGGCGGCGGGATCATCATCGACGGCCGGATCTACCAGGGATTCTCCGGGGCGGCCGGCGAGATCGGCCACATGACCGTCGAGATCGACGGGCCCTACTGCGGCTGCGGCAAACGGGGGTGTCTCGAAGCCGTCGCCTCCCGGATCGCCATCGCCGAGCAGATCGCCGCATTGGCGGTGCGCGACGATGCCCCGTTCATTGCCGAACGG
>JAFGTL010000793.1 GCA_016934125.1 Candidatus Hydrogenedentota bacterium | reverse complement strand
GATGTGCTGCATGGAGATCCCGGCGGCAGCCAGGAAATGCCCCCATTGCCAGCATCTTCAGCACACGCTGGCGTTCATTACCATCCATCCGGCACTGGGGGTAGGCGTAGTGATCGGGATCGTTGCGGCATTCCTCACGTTTTTCTTCTCCGAAGTCGAGCCGGAGATCCGCGAAGGAGAGAAGTTCCGGGATCATGCGGGCCAGGTTACCGTGTTGGAGAGCGCGATACGGTTCGGCGAGCGTGAGGGCCAGCCGACGGTGTCGGTGACGGGGCGGGTGAAGAACGACAGCGATGTGAATTGGGAAGACGTGTATTTCGCCGTCGTCTTTTACGACAAGGACGGCAACCTGCTCGATGCCGGCCAGGAATACGAGTACACATATCATCTTCCGGCCCATGAGGAAGCGGGATTCAACGTCAGCTTCTCCCGGATCTTCCCGGAAGAATCCTATGCCTCCCACGTCGCGCGCGTCGTTTCCGCCGAAGACGCCGACGCGGGCCTCTGAGCGGGCGCGGTCCCCTTACTCTTCCACAGGTGCGCACACCTCGACGCGGACGGGGTTGAGCGCGCGGGCGGCGAGGCGGTGAACGTGCTTCGCCCATTCGGGCGCGGAGTGGGCCACGAGCCGGCGCTGATCGCCCTGGGATTTCTCCCACTCTCCCACGGCAAACACGGTGATGCGGCCATCTTCCGGGATACGGATGAGGAGTTCCTCGGAGTCTTCGGTGGCCGTGTGTTGTGTCACGTGGCCGGGCGGGGCCATGATGGCGAGGCCGATCTCGCCGACGGCGGGATCGCCCTGATCGCCCCAGAGGCATAGGGCGCCGGCAGCGGCATCGAATTCGAGGGCGGCCTGTTCGATGCGCACGAGCCCGGCCGAGAGGGCCACACCGTCGAGGGGCGCCCCGTCCGATCGCCGCACGTGAATCCGGTGTTCGGAGTAGAGCTGGCCCGCATAGGCCGAGGCGAGCACGGAGACGTCGTAGCGGGCATCGCCGCACTCGATGCCGCGGAGGTCGATACGGACGGCGGCGCGGACGGGCCCGTCGGCCGCGATTTGCTGCTCGATGGCGCAGCGGGCGACGTTCTCCTCGTTGTAGGCGCGGTATACCTGGCCGTCGTGCCAGAGGGAGACGCCGCCGATGCCGGGGGCGGAGCCGACGTGGAGCACGTCCATGCCCCAGTCGGCGTCTTCGTGGTAGGAGCCCAAGTCGTCGAGGCGGAGGCCCTCGATCTTCTTCGCGTAGAGATCGAACTTGCCGTAGTACGAGCGGAATCCGGCCAGTTCGGACTCCCACCCGATGCCGACGACGTTGATCCCGTCTCTGGCGTGGGTTTCGGGGCGATAGGCGCGCTCAATGCGGCCGGAAGGCGCGTAGTAGAGGAAGCAGTCGCGCGAACCGCCCGCATCGAGGGCCGTGCGGAACACGATCTCGTCCGGCGTGCCGTCGCCGTCGAGATCGTCGGCCTGGGATGGATACTCGCGGATCACGACGGCGCGCCGCGTATCGGCGACGGCGAAGGCGTCGGGGTTGAAGTCGGGGGCGACGGCCCGGATTTGCTCGATGGGCACCGCCACAGGCGCGGAGGGCCGATCCTGGGCGATGGGGTTGACGAGCCGGAGCCGGACGCGTTTGGTGAGTCCGCCGGGGGCGGTGTCGAGCCACGGCTCCGACTCGGGCACGGCCTTGCGGCACTGCCGGGCGATCTGCTCCGCGGCACGGGCATAGCGGCCCTCGGCATAGGCCTTCTCCACCGGCTGGAGATCGAGTTCGAGCGCGCCGGAAGCCACACGCGCCAGCAGGAGGGTGTAGAGTTCCTCGCGGATGAGATCCTGATAGTAGCGGGCCGCCTCGCGGCTCCACAGGATCTTGTCGGGATTGTAGAACGCGCCGGGCCGTCGCACGGCATACCACTCCTCGACGGCGGACACGGCGCCATCGCCAAGCACGCCCTTGAGCGTGTCGATAAGGGCCTGATTCTCGACGAGGGCGGATTCGAGGGCGGGCGCGTACACCTCAGTAAGATCGGGGTATTGGCGGGCCACCGGCCTGGCGCGCGGTTCGGCCTTGTAGCTGCGTTCCGGGGTGCCATCCCCGTCGGCATCGTAGGCCCAGGTATCGAAGTATCCGTCGCCATCGGTGTCGCGCGTCGAGAGGATGGCGTCGGTGGTGCCGTCGAAATCGTAGTCAACGCGCGTTTCGCCGGACTCGGCGCCAAAGAGATGGATGCGGCGGTCGACGGGCGAGTAGTAGAGGGCCATCCGGCCGCTGTAATCGCCGTCTGCCTCCCAGCGCTTGTTGCCTTCGCGCATGGGATAGCCACCGACGCCCTCCCAGCGCTCGTGCCAGCGATCGCGGCCGCTGTTGACGTCTACGTTGTTGTCGATCTCGTCCCAGCACAGGCGGTTGGATTTCCAGGGGGCGGCCTCCATGACGGGGCGGAGGCGATCCCAGGCCACGTAGGGCGCACAGACGGTGCCGTCGCGGAGGGATTCGGCCTGTGCGGCGTCGGCGGCCACAGACACGGGGCCCGTGCAGTTGAACGAGAAATCGTAGTCGCGCCGGTTGAGCCAATTCGAGTCGTTGTCGACGTCGAAGCTGTAGCGGAGCGTGTCCATGTCGGCGCCGATGCCGCCGTTGGCGCGGACGGTGACTTCGGCGAGGCCGTCGCCGTCGGTGTCGTAGTGGGCGAAGGGATTCTCGAAGAACGGGATGAAGGTGTTCCGCTTGAAGTCGTAGAAGAACATCGAGAAGATCTCGTCGCCGTTGAAGTCGGTTTTCCACTGGCAGGTGGGCTGCTGATACTCGTAGTTCTCGGTATACCACATGCGGTCATCATCGCCTACATCGCGGATCACGATGAGGCCGAAGCGTTCCCGGAACCACGCGCCGTTCCGATAGTAGATGTCCATCCGATCCGGATCGCTGTCGCCATCCTCATCCCAGTAGTCGACGACGCGATCGATGGCGCCGTCGCCGTGCCAGTCGGCGATATAGCAATCGCTGTCGCTGTCCGGCCCGCCGCCATCGACAAGATCATCGTCATCATCGAGAGCGCGCACGAGGATCGGGGCGATGGTGTGCTTCGGATCCGTATCGACATACGTCACGGCGTCGGGATCGCCGTCGCCGTCGAGATCGTCGTAGAAGCGCTGGCCGGGGGGGGCGGCGAGCACCTTCTCGCGGAGTTCGGGCGAGATCTCGGCGTGGGGGCCGAGAATGCGCACCAATGCGATGTGGTTGGGGGTGTCCGTTGGCGCGGTTCCGGGCGCCTGGCCGGCGGCGCCGGGCGCGGCAACCAGCGCGATCAGCCCGATGGATGCGAGGAGTCGGATAGTCATGGGGCGCGGTTCTCCCTCAAGTTCAGTGCGGTTTGGGGAGATCGAGGCGGGCTTCTCCCCCACTCCGGCTCGATTCGTAGGCGGCGAGTACGGCGGCGACGGCTTGGCGCCCGTCCCATCCAGTGATGGCGGGATCGCGTCCCTCGTGGGCGGCGTCGACGAGATCCTGCAGAATCGTGGCGTAGGTTTCGAGCCGGACGGGATCGAGGAACCCCTTGCCGGCCCAGTCGATAGCGGGCTGGACGGCCAGCGTCTGCCACGCCGCCCCGTTGCGCGATATGCGCGTCTCGCCATAGGGATCGATGTCGAGGAGCCCCTTTTCGCAGACGACACGGACACCGACTTCGCTGCGGGGGAATCCGGGCTTGGGCACCTCGAAGGAGCAGAAGAGGTAGTGGACGGCGCCGTCGTCGGTGGTGAGGATGACATCGGAGGTGGCTTCGACAGGGGCGCCGGCCAGGGAGCGGCACTTGGCGAACACGGACACGATCTCGCGGCCCGTCAGGGCGCGGATGAGATCGAAGTTGTGGATGCCGTGGCCGAGGAGGATGCCGGCGTTGGCCGGTTCGAGCTGCCACTTGGGAACGGCGTCGATGCCGGCCGGCACGATCTGGTAGGTGCGGATCTGGAGCACCCGGCCCAAGGCGCCCGACGCAAGCGCCTCACGCGCCTGGACGACGCCGATCCGGTTGCGCTGGGTGTAGGTGATCGAGCATTTCGCGCCGGTGTCGCGGCAGGCGGCGAGGATGGCGTCGCATTCCTCGACGGAAGAGGCCATGGGTTTGTCGATGAGGACGTGCTTGCCGGCCGCGGCAGCGGCGAGGGCGTGGGGGCCGTGCTGGGCGTGGGGCGTCGCCACGCAGACGAGGTGGACGGCATCGCTGGCGACGAGTTCGCGGCAGGATCGGAAGCAGGGCACGCCGTGTTTCGAGGCGAGTTCGGGGGCCCGGGATCCTTCAGCGACGCCCGCCAGGCGCGCGCCCGAGATGAGGGTGACGACAGTCCGCGCATACGTCTGGCCCATGAATCCCGCGCCGACGATGCCGATGCCGAGTTCGTGCGCCGTGTTCTCCATGGGATGCCTCTCCTACCCGGGCAGGTTTGTGACGAGCAACACCGCCCCGGCCGGGCAGGACAGGGCGATGGGCTGGCCGGGTTCGATTTCGCCGCCGGCATGCGGCACGGGGAAGCCCTCGGGGCCGGCCGGGGCATTGTCGGGGGCGTAGAGATAGTGCTTGACGTGGGCCGGGCCGCCGCCGGGCACCTGCAGGGCGGCCTGGGCGGGCGCATCGCCCCGGTTGACGAGGCAGATCGTCCATCCGGCGCCGGTGGGGGAAGACGAAGGCACGGCGGCCGCGAAGCCGCGGCAATCCGGCGAGGGCGACGGGATGCGGTAGGTGGTGGCGCCGCGCGGCACGTAGCGCGACAGCAGGGCCCACGGATAGAACCACGAGCGGAGCCGGAGGCCGTTCGCCTTGTTATCCCAGAGCCCCCAGGTGAAGCCTCTGTGGCCGTTATCGTCCATCATCCAGGCGCAGACGGCTGCGGATCCCGCCCGGACGGCCTGAACGGCGTAGTCGGCCATGAACAAGCCGTAGTAGAACGAATCGATGTTGGTGTTAATGGCGGGGTGCTTGGCGCCATCATTCATGCCGGCCTCGCCGACGAGGAAGGGCTTCGTCGCGGCGGCGGGATCGTGGGCGAGAGCATAATCCCAGTGCTCCTTGTAGAACGATTCGAGGCCGCCGGGACGCACCATGGAATCGTTGGCGTAACAGTGGACATCGTAGGCGCCGAAGACGTGATGGAGTTCATCGACGGCGCGCTGGTGCCAGTTGGGCGCGTTGCTCTCGTCGGAACCGGCGAGGGTGATCTGCCCGTCGAGGCCGCGCCGTTCGAGTTCGGCGGCCACGTTCTCGATGCCGGCCTTCCACCGGGCGAAGTCGCCAACTTCGTAGTTGGGCTCGTTCACGAGAATGAGGTATTTGATGCAGGAGTAGCCGCGCTCGTTGACGAGGTAATCGAGGTAGGCACCGATGACGCGCGCATAGGCGGGATCGGCCGTGTTCTCGACGCCCGGGATGCTCACCCAGTTGCGTTCGCATCCCCAGTCGGTGAGCAGGACGGTTGTGCCGAGTTCCTGGCACAGATCGAGATTCCGGAATAGGACACGCATCTGCTCGTTGTCCCAGTCGAAGGAGCCATCGGCGCGGTAACACCATTTGGCGAGCATCATGACGCGCACAATGGGCGTGCGCATCCATCGGATCCGGGCTGCGAACACCTCGAAGTCGGCGTCGGTGATGCCGTAATGGGGGTAGTCGGCGGAATCCCATTCGGCACCGAATCCGAGAAACGCCGGGCAGGCGGCCTCCGCGTCGGCGATGGCGGTGGCCTCCTGGGCCTGGGCCGTCCGGCCAAGCCCGGCGGCTACGGCGAGCGCCAGGGCGGTCGGCACGGCTACGGCGGCGAAGGGGCAATCCATGGCCGTCTCCTCTCCCCCGCGCCCGGGCGGCGCGCTGGGGTACCGGGGGTGCTGCCTACTCGTCGAGCAGCCCGTCCCGGAGGCCGAGGGGCAGCGGGGCGGGGCGTTTGCACTTGCTCTTGACGCGGACGTGGGTGCCGCGGTTGGACGAGTCGTGGAACGCGTGCATGACGTCGAGCACGTGGTACGTCAGTTCGCCGGACGCGCGGTGGGGGCGGCCGGTGCGAAGGCCGTAGGCCATGTC
>JAFGTL010000792.1 GCA_016934125.1 Candidatus Hydrogenedentota bacterium | reverse complement strand
GGCACGACGCTGAACTCATGGGGTATGCCGAGGGCCTCCAGGCGGGCCGCGAACGCCCGGTTCATGGCGCAGTCAAAGCTCTCGTCGCCCGTGACAAACCAAACCGTCTTGCCGCGAAATGCCTCGATATCCCGCATGGGGTTGAACGCATCGGGCTGATTCCCAAGGAGTTCCGGCACGGAGTGGTTCTGCTCCGGCGGGTAGGCGGCGTTCGGGAAATCCACCAACGCGAGAATGCCGCCCCAAACGCCGAACTGTTCCGGATGGGCGATCAGGTAATGGGCCGAGCCGAATCCCCCCATACTCCATCCGCCGATGGCCCGGCGGCCGGGCTCATCGGACACGTTCAGGGCCTTGTCCACGAGGGCGATCAGATCCGAGAGGTACGACTCATACTGCGAACCGGCGTCGACGGGGCTGTCCACCCACCACGACGCACGGCCGTTCGGGAGCACCACCACGAAGGGCGCCCGGGCCAGCGCGGCCCGTGTCCGCTCTACGTCGATGAGCGTGCGGTGATCCCGGCCGAGCCCGTGCAGGAACACGAGCAGCGGCAGCGGCGCGCCATCCTGTACGTATCCGGCGGGCAGGTGAACGACGAAGCGCTCGCACCGCCCCAGTGGCGGCGCCTCCATCTCACACCCGAGGAAGCCCTCGCCCACCTCGGTGACGGACACGCCCGCCTGTTCGAGGGCGGCCCGGGCGGCCGCGTGGGCCCCGGTGCCCTTCGGCGCATACCGTACCGTCGCGGCGCGTACATCGTTGCGAAACTCGCCCGTCTCCACATCGAAGTAGTCCCGGATGCCGAAGATCACGACGAGTTCGCCCGGGCCCGTCTCACAGGCCGTGGTGTAGCCCGAATACCGCGTCGCGTCGATCACGGTGCGATCCGTCCACGTGACGCCGCCGTCCCGGCTGAACACGATGCTGGCGCCGGGCCGGCCGTACGTGATGGCGAGGGTGCCGTCCGACAGCACGGTGAGGTCGGGGAACGCCCCGTGCACGCCCGTGCGCCGGGGTTCCGTCCACGTCCGCCCGCCGTCGGCGCTCGTTGACACCATGATCGGGTTGTCCTGGCAGCGCGGATCCGACATGCTGCCCGTCCGCAGCACGGCCATGAGCGTGCCGTCCGGCAACGGCTTCATCGAGCCCTCGTTGTATCCCTCGCTCCCGATGTGGTCGTAACCGATCGTACTGAGATACGTCCAGGTTTCCCCGCCATCCGTCGATTCGCAGGTGTACGTGCGCGAATAGGGCCGTTCGGGATTGTGCGGGCACGGGGCGTCGTCGCCCTTGAACCAGCCCGCCATGAGCGCCACCAGGCTGCCGTCCGGCCGCTCGACAATCGAGCGCATGAAGAGCGGGCCCGGATGAAACGCATGGCCCATGGCGGGTTTGGCCTGGGGCACGTGGAACTCCGCGTCCAGCGGGCCCGTCACCGAGCGGCCCCCGTCTTCCGAGACGAATCGATCGCCCCGATACCAGCCCGGCCGGCCCTCGATGGGCTTCGTGCGGTATCCCATGCCCAGCACGCGGCCGCTGCGCAGCTGCTGCGCGCCCGCGCCGATGGTGCGCCCGTCTTCGCGCTTTGCCCACGTCATCCCGTTATCCGTGCTGATGAGCGACGTGTACAGGAGCGTGCCGTCGGCCAGGCGCGTCACCCGTTCGGCGTGGGTGCCTGCACACACCCGCCGCGACGGCGATACCGTCACGTCCAGGGCGTCTTCCGGCGAACGAACCTTGAACGCCGCGTTCCGTTCGGGCGACTTCAGCCCTTCCTCACCGCGCAACCACACGCTGAAGTGGTAGAGGCCCGGCTGCCAGCCCGTCGTGTCCCACTGGATGGCCAGTTTGCCCGGCGCCGGATTGCGATCATTGGGCCCGTCGTCCGCCACGAGGCGCTCGGTATCCTCTTCCGAGTCGGTGACATACGCCTCGTGATCCTCCTCGTCGTAGGACAATCCGGGCGGCACCCGATCCGGCGGGAGCCGGTACTGGTGGCTGATGTAGGCGCCCGACAATCCTTCCGTGTCCGTCTCAATGCGGAATACCACCGGCTCCCCCGGCGAAACGACCGCGGGCTCGATGGCACACAGGGCGAACGACGGGGCCTTGGCCGGATCGACGTAGGCCACCTCAACCGCGCCCGGCGCGCCGTCCGCCCCGGCATTCACCGTGACGACGAGGTTGCGCTGATCGAAGATGTGCCCGCCGCTGCCCGGGCGGTTATGGGCGAAGAAGGCCAGTACATAGCGGCCCGGTTGCCAGTCCTTGGTGCTCACGTCGATGGCGAACGCGTTCGCGGCCCCGTCGAGATCCAGCGGGCCGTTGTCCGACAGATTCACCCCCCCGTCCTGGGTAAGGTAGGCGAGTTGCCGGTTGGCCTCGTACTGCGTGAAGAAAGGCGGCACGTCCTTGCGCGCGGCCGGCTCGGCCGTACGCAGCACGAAACTGACTACGTTCACACCCGATGCGGATACCGTTGCGCGGATGCGAAACGACTCGCCGGTGCGCAGTTCGAGCGGCTCGGCCGAGAAGGACTCGATGGTGATGTTGCCCGCCGCGGCCCGGGACGGTATCATCCCAACTCCCGAGAGAACGACGAGGGCCCCGATAAGAAGATGAAGATGCGTCGCCATACAACCCCCTTGATTGTGAGGGAGACGTCGTGACCATGACACCGGGAAACCATACCATGCACTCAACGTCCGCCTCCACATCGGGCCGGTTGCCCGCCCGTCACGAGCCCACAAGTCCCCTGAAGCGCGCATCCATCCTTGTCGCACTCGCCCTGCTGGCCGCGGGCGCGGCCCGGCACGCCGGCGCCGCCGAAACCACCGCGCCATCCTATGCCAACCCGCCGGCCCGGGTGCTGTGGCTCGACGGTGAGGACTGCACCGACCACAACTGGACGGGCCCCATGCGCAACTGCTGGGTATACGAGTACGTGCCCGTCCACGGCGGCGTGCTCGACCTGGCGTCGTGGCGTCTGCCCCCGGAGGGCGAATACCGGGCCCGGTTCGAGTTCAACCTGGCCGAAAGTGGCACATACACGCTCTATTACCTGGGCCGGGTGGCGGGCTACCTGGCGAGTCCGTTCACCTGGCAGATCGACGACGGGCCGGAGCATCGGGAGCCGGAGCAAGGCAACTCCGCGGACAGTGGCGCCTCGCTGGACAGCCCTATGAACTGGAAATACGCCGTCACCCGGCTCGGCGACTTCACCGCCGGCCCGGGCGCTCACTCCGTGGTGATCCGCGTGCGCGAACCCGGGGAAGATCGCGGGCTCAAGTACTACAGCCAGCAGATCGACGCCATCCTCGTGAGCAAGGCCGGCGAGCCGGTGGCCGGCGCGCCGCCGCCCACGCCGGAGTCCGCCGCAAGCCCGCCCCACGGCGTGACGGACAGGGACGGGAAGCCCCCCGTAGACGTAACGGCGGGCGACCTGTCCTTGGCGTTGAGCCCGGCCCACGGCGGCATTCGCCGGCTCCAACTCGGCGCACCCCCCGCCCAGGGCGCCGTGCTCGACGTGGCCCGCGCCCTTCCGCCCCTCACCGTGACGTTCCTGTCGGACAGCCGCGAGACGGCCGACGCCGTCGAGTGGCAGGCACATGGGGACGCGTGGGAATGCCGCCAGACGGGCGCCCGGTTCGACGCCGTGCTGCGGTTCACGCCGGATCCCGGCCAGGACGAAGTCCGCATTGACGCCACCGTCACAAACCGGGCCGACGAACCCATCTACACGGTGCGCCTCCTCGACTTGGCCGGCCTGGCCCTCCGCGGCGACTCGGCAGACGATGCCTATCGCGTGGGTTACAGGACCTATGAGGCCGGCGACGAAGCGCTTCGGGGCTTCAACCGTCAGACGAGCCCCCAATTCGCCTTCGACTGGGTGTGTGTCTCGGACGACGCGATGACGTTCCATGCCCGGATCGAGGATGAGGCCCTGCTCGACACGGCCGTCCAGCATGGCCGGGGACGCCTCGCCTTCGAGAAGTTCCCCCGCATCGAGCCGGGCTGCACCTGGCAGGCGCCCCCGATCGTCCTGGGCGCCTATTCCTCCGGGGACTGGCACCCCGCCGCGGATCGATTCTCGGCGTGGTGGCACGGCTGGGCCCGGCGCCCCCTCGTCCCCGATTGGGTGAAGTCGGCCGGCGGCCTCACCCTCTGTTACAACCTCATCGACGCCGATTTGCAGCGCTCGGCCGAAGTCCGGCAGGGCGACTTGGATGCGTTGCGCAGGAACCGGGACGAGTTCGGCATCCACTTCGCGCACACCTGCTCCTGGCTCGTGCACCCCTACCTCACCGAGGCCTGGTTCCCCCAGTCATACCGGCTCGATTTCGCCCATCTTCAGGAGTTCCGGGCGAGTACGGACGCGTTGCGCGCCGCGGGCGGCCGCGTCAGCGCCTACACCAATCCCCTCATGTTCTCACGGGTGATCCCCGCGTTCGAGTTGTACGGCCGCGATCTCGCCGCTGTCGGGCAGGATGGCAGCATCTGGCTGACGGAACACACGCACCGGCACCATCCCATGAGCCTGCCCTATCCGTCCCTCGCCTGGGCCCGCCGCTACGTGGAGTTCGTCGAAGAAGCCGTTGTCATGGGCCGGCCCGACTGCCTCTACATGGATCAACTCGGCGCCATCCCCTCTCACCTGGACTTCGCGTGCGAGGCCCACGGCCACGAGCATTACGGCGAGTGGGTGGCCGGTTCCACGCGATTCGTCGCCGAGGTGCTCGGCCGGTTGCGCACGGGCCATCCGGACTTGGCGGCCATCATCGAGTGTCCGTGCCCGGCGATTCAGCAGCACGTCACCCTCGGGCTGCTCGGCGGCAACCACATCCTCCAATACGTGTTTCCCTATTATCCGAACGCCCACGGCAACTATGGGGCCTGCGGCCCCGAGGAGGGACTCGAACACGCCCGCGAGAGCTTCCGCTGCTGCATGCTCGCCCTCCTCGACCGCGGCACCGTCGAGGCCATGGACGACGCGGCCCGCGCCGAGGTGCGCGCGCTGATCGCCCTCAAGCAGGCCGTCGATCCCCTGCTGTACGAGGCCCGGTTCCGCGACACCGTCGGGTTGAGCGTGTTATCCGGCGGCGTGCGCGGCGCGGTGTTCCAGTGCGACACCGCGCCGGCCTTGTTCGTGGCCGTTCTCAACCCGGATCGGGCCGCGCCGGCGGCCGTCGCGCTCGACTTGCCGGCGTACAACCGCCCCGGGCCGGTGTCGTGCAGCGTCATGTCCAGCGCGGGGCCGGGCGAGTGGGCCTCGGTAGCGGTCGAGGTTGACGGGGCGATGTTACGGCTCCCAGTGCCCGCGGAGGCGGCCTGCGTGTTCCGCATCGAGTGAGAGAACTTGTCCCGCCGGCGTGGGGCTCCACGAGCCGGTGGTGGCTGGGAGCCGGTGGTGGCTGGGAGCCGGTGGTGGCTGGGAGCCGGTGGTGGCTGGGAGCCGGTGGTGGAATGGATAGGAGGTGGCAGATGACGATGGGATACGGCGCGATGTGGCGGCGGGTGGGTGTCTGCTCAATAGCGGCCCTCGTGTTGCTGGCATGCGGATGGGATGCTTCGGCGGGCACGCGCACCGTGGCCTTTCGGTGCGACGGCAAGGCCCAAGAGCAGAAGTACTTGTGGAAACAGGACAGCCGCACCTTCGTGCTCGGCGGATGGGGCGAGCCCACCCGCAACCTGGATGGCCAGGGCCGGTTCGTCATCTGGCGGTTCGACACCACCGACGCCTCGGCCGCCCGTCTCGGCATCCGGCTCACCAACAGCTTCGCCCTGAGCGCGTCGAGCGACGGCGAACACTTCCAGGAAGTCCTCCGGGAAGAGGGCCATGGCGGCAGCAATGACGGATGGAAGACGGCCGACCTCTCCGCTTTCCTGCCTGCCGACTTCCTCTATGTCCGCGTCGAGCACGGCGCCCCGGAGAAATGGGACGGTGGATTCGGCGCGTGCCTCTTCGAAGTGCGTCTCGAACTCGACGATGAGCGCGACTTGGCCGTAGCCCGCGTGGCCCAGACCGCCGCGCCCATCCAGATCGACGGCGAACTGGACGAACCGGCGTGGCAGAACGCCCAGCCCCTGTCCACGTTCACGGATCGGTTCCTCGCCCGGCCTGTCACTCGGGGGGCGACGTTCCGGCTCTGTTACGACGCCACCCACTGGTATCTGTCCGCGGAGTTCGTGCAACCCGGGGCGCCCGAGGCGGTTGTTACCGGCAAGGAACGCGATTCCGCCACCTACTGCGAGGACGCCGCCGAGTTCTTCTTCGTTGCCCCGGGCGACGACGGGGTGCCCGACGTCGAGAACGGGCCCCACTACCATCTCGCCTTCAACCTGTTGGGCGTGCTCTTCGACGAACTCAACGCCGACGGCGGCGGCACCTGGAACGCGGATGTCGAAGTGGTTGTGAGGCGCTATCTCCAAGGCTGGACGCTCGAAGCGGCCCTGCCCGCCGCCTCGATGGGCGTCGAGACCCTCGAACCGGGCCAGGAGTGGCGCATCGGCCTCTACCGCGTCGACATGGGGCTCGCCCAGTTCTCCCAGTGGAGCAGCACCCTCGGCGGCGGATTCCACCACCGGGAACGGTTCGGGCGCGTGACGCTCGTGGAGGCCGTCGATGCGCCATTGCCGGCCGTGAATCTCGTGCTGCCCGAGGAGCGCGCGCTCGGCGCGAATCGGGTGGCGATCGCCTTGAACGGCGCCGCAACCGCCGCGGAGTATGAGCTTAGCCTGGACGTACTCCCTGTCGAATCCGACAGACTCCCCGAAGCCGATCAGGATCTCGAACAGATGAATCCCGTGTTGAGCACGGTGGCCCTGCCCGAGGCGCCCGCGCCGTCGGTCGAGGCCGAATACCTCCTCGATCGCTGCGGTGCCGCGCTGGTCGCGGCCACCCTTCGCGAAAAGCCGCCCGGCCGCGTTGTCAGCCGCGCCCTCGCCAACGTCGCCCTCACGCGCGGCGACGTCAGGCCCCTCGAACTGACCATCCTCCAGCCCTACGTGACCACTGAGCCCGCGCTGCCCACGCAAGTCGTCGTCAACCTCGACAAGACCGCCCTGACCGGCGCGCAACTCCGCGTGGCGATTGTCGATACGGCCGGCACCGAGATCTACGCGGCCCCGGCCCAGGCTGCCGGGCAGCCTTTCGACGCCTCGCTGCCCCTGGGCGACCTCCCCCTCGGCGACTACCGCGTCGTCGCCACGGTCGCCTCGGCGGCCGGGGAGGTTCTCGCGAGTGAGGAGCGAGAGCTGAAGAAGCACGAGCCCTTTGGCGAACCCATGAAGGTCGAGATCCGCGATGACGGGCTGTGCTACGTGAACGGCACGTCCCTGATGCCGCTGGGGTTCATGCTGGCCTCGCCCGACAAGGCCATTCCCGAGGCCGGCTACAACATCGCCCTGTACGGTGGCGAGACCCTCGAAGGCCGCAACCACCTCGATACGGCCGCCGAGAACGGCGTGTGGGCTATGCTGCACATCTGCAATTACTTGCGCGGCAAGTACGATTACGATTCGATCCGGGCCGTGGTGTCGTTACGCAAGACGGAACCGGCCCTGTTCGCCTGGTATCTGGCCGACGAACCCGAGGGCTACGGCGACACGCCCGATGTCCTCAGGAAGGCCTACGACATCATCAAGGCCATCGATCCGAACCACCCCGTCGTCGTGCTGACCAACGTGCCCGCCATGCTCAGCCAGTACGAGGGATGCGCCGACGTCGTGCTCACCGATCCCTACCCGATCCCCGACCTCTCCCTGTCCGTCGTGGCCGACTGGACGGATGCCACCGTCGCGGCGGCCGCGGCCCACGGGCAGGCGGCCTGGATGACGCCCCAAGGCTTTGGCTGGGGGGATATCAGCGAGTCCGACAAGCCGTCGCCCGCCTGCGAAGAACTGAGCAACATGCTGTACACCTGCCTGATCCACGGCGCGAAAGGCATCATCTGGTGGCCGTACAACACGCCCCGGCAGAATTACTGGCCTCATTTCAGGCGGATGGGGCGGGAATGCCGGTTCGTCGAGCCCTGGATCCTCTACGGCGGCGCGGCGCCCGGCATGCCGGCGGGAATACAGGCCGATGGCGATGTCCATTGGCGCGCGTGGGATCGCGACGGTGCGGTGCTTGTGCTCGCCGCGAACCTGGCCCGGCAATCGAGGCGCGTGGCGTTCGCCCTGCCCGATGGCGCGAAGGCCGTGTCGTTCCCCTTCGATGCGGACACGGACGCGCTGCACGGCGGGGCGGTCGAACCCGCTCAGGAGGTGGTGGAATTGACGCTTGCGCCGGTGCAGAGCATCGCCGTCGTGATCGAGACCTCGGGCGCGGCCACGCGGTGAGGCCGGCTCACTCCTCGGGTTCGGGGCGTGCTGTAAACACCTGTTTCAGGGCGTGATAGGCGGGTTTCGGCCGGCGGAGGAAGTCGATCACCGAGTTGTTGGCCGGACACGGAAAGCAGTCGTGTCCCATCCAGATGACGAATCCGCCGCACTTCGGGAAGCGGCTCTTGCAGCACTGGGCGGCGATGGCATAGGCCTCGGCCTGCTGCTCTTGGGTCAACCGGATATACTGGGCGAGCCCCTTCTGTGCGCCGAGCTTTTTGAGGCGTTCCTTGAACCGATCCCACTGAACCCACCAAGCGGAGCAGTGTTTCCAGTAGTCGGTCGTGGGCGGCCACAGCTCGACATCGCGCGCGTACCGCTGGAACTGCTCGGGCGACGCGGCCCCCGGCATGCCCACTTCCGAGCGGAACAGGGCGTCATCCGCCTCCCAGTAGGCGCGCCATGCCGCGAGATCGTCGAACGAGCCCAGGCCCCACGGCCCGTGCACGTCGTGGTGCACCCCTTTCCCGTTGTCCTCGGGGTTGCCGTAGAACCGGGGCCCGCTCGCCGAGGTCGGCAGGAACCGGCGGCCCGGATCCTCGCGCTCGACGAGTTCCTTCAAGGCGGCGATGCACGGATGCGAATAGTCGGCGGGACGGTCGTTGCCGTTCGGCTTTGAGAACAGCTCGTTGCCCCCGCACCAGAGCAGGAGCGACACGTGGTGGGCACGGCGGCGGATGTAGGAGTTCGCGATGAGCACGAGGTTCTTGATGACGGCCGGATCCTCGGGGGGCGCGTTCTCGATGCCCGACGACGACAATGGAAACTCCTGCCACACAAGAATCCCCGCCTTGTCGCACGCGTCGTAGAACGCGGATTTCTCGAGGATTCCGCCTCCCCACACCCGCAGCAGGTTGCACCCCATATCGCGATACAGCCCGACGAGTTCGGCGTACTCCTCGGCGGTGGCGTCGGCGTAGGAAGCCCGGGGCGGCACCCAGTTCGCCCCCTGGAGGAAGACGGGTTTGCCGTTGATCTTGCACACCCACGGCTCGGCGTCCTCGTGGGCTCCCTCGCACGGGATCCATTTCACCCGTTTGAACCCGACGGTCCGGCGATCCGCCCACACCGCGGTCCCGGTGCTGTCTCGCGCCTCGATATCGAGGGTGTACGTCTTGGCGTCGCCCTCGCCGTTCGGCCACCACGGCTCCACGCGGAGTCCGTCCAGCATCAGCGTATGGAACCCCTCCCCGGGCTCGAACGAGGCCTGCTCAATTTCCGTGTCGCCGTCCCGTACGGTGGCCACGATGGTGCATTTCTCGCACGAATCCCACAATTCCTCATCCGTTTCGAGGATGATTTCGAGGCTTCCCGTCCGGCTATCCGGGCTGAGCGCCGCATGGATGCGCTGGATCTCGAAGACGAGAGACGGGCCGCTCTCGAGGTTGAGCCCGTCCCAGATGCCGATCGGCACAATCCGCGGGCACCAGTCCCAACTGTAGTTGTAGCGCGACTTGAAGAACCGGGAACGCGAGGTGAACCCGAACTGGCCCTGTTCCCGGGGCGGCTCCTCGAATACGATGCCGAGCCGGTGTTCCTTGCCGTCGCCGAGCGATTCCGTCAGATCGAACCGGTGCGACGTGAGCGCTCCCTGGAACCGATCCACCTCCTGGCCGTCCACGAGAACCCAGCCGGCGTAGTCGAGGCCCGACGCCATCAGGCGCGCCTGTTCGCCCCTGCCCACCGAGCCCGCCGGCACCACGGTCTCGAACTGCCAGTGCCGGTGTTCGACCCACTCGCATGCGCGTGAGTTGACCCCCTCGTTCCAGTCGGGCAAGAGCCCCGCCCGGAGCAGCGCCTCCTGGACGGACCCCGGCACGGCCGCCTCGATGGGGCCCACATCCGGCCCCATGGCCCAGTCCGTCTCCGCGCTGTGCCCCAGTTTCCAACAGAATGGCCGCCAGCCCGCCACCGTCCAATCAAGCCCCGACAGATCAACTACGGCCATAGATTCACGCTCCTTCCATCCCGCGCCCCGGCGCGAGCCCCCGCGCCCCGGCGCGGACTCCCGGGATCCTGCCACATTCGGCCCCCGTGCCGCCACTTCCACCCCGGCACGCCGGAGGGGGGGGCGCGTCTCGCCCTTACAGGGCTCGTTCCAATGCGACGTCTGAACCCAGGCCGTTGGCCTGGGCTGTTATGTGCGCGCCCTTCGGGCGCGTTGGAAGAACGCTGCGCGTTCTTCTGCG
>JAFGTL010000791.1 GCA_016934125.1 Candidatus Hydrogenedentota bacterium | reverse complement strand
GTGGCCCTCGGCCTCACCGAATCGCTCCTGGGCAGCTTCTTCTCCTCGCGCCGCCGCTCCGAGGGCGTGCGGGCGCGCTCGCTCGACTTCGCGGGCGCCGCCGCGCCGGACAAGGAGGCGCCATGAGCGCGCTCAGCATGCACTTGGCCGGCGGCACGCCCGTCATCGCGGCGCTGGGATTGCTCGCCTTCGCCGTTGCCCTCGTGGTTTGGACGTACCGCCGCAACCGCGATCGCCTTTCGCGCTGGCAACTGCTGGGACTCGGCGCGCTACGCGTCGCCCTGATGACGCTGCTTCTGTGCGGCCTCGTCGAGCCGGTTCTCAGTTACCGCTCATCGCCTGCCGAGGAAGCGCCCGTCCTGTTCCTCGTCGACACATCCAAGAGCATGTCGCTTGAGGACGCCGTCTGGCGGGGACGCCCCGACGCCCAAACCCGGCTCGAGGCCGCCTTGGCGCCCTGGCTCGGGCCGGAGCGGCTTGCCCGGACGCTGGAGCGCCGGTTCGCGGTGCGCTACTTCGCCTTCGATGCCGGCACGCGCCCCATCGAGACGGCGTCCGGCCTGGCGAACTTGCCGCCCTCCGGCGAGATGACGCTCATCGGCGAGGCCTTGTCCTCCGCGGCCGCTCAGGCCGGAACCGAGGAGCTGTCCGGCGTGATCCTCTTGACAGACGGCGTGGATCAATCGTCCATCGAGCCGGTGGACTGCGTCCGCCGCCTCGGGGCGCCGGTGTACGTCGTAGCGGTTGGCGACGTGCGGGCGACATACACGGACAAGCCGGATCTGGCGGTTGCAGACGTGTCGGGCGCGCGGTTCATGGCCAAGGGCGTCGAGAACCAGCTTGTCGTCCGAGTGAACCAGCGGGGATTCACAGGCGCTGCGGCGTCCGTGGAAGTGCGCGATGAGAACGCACCCCTCACCACCGAAGAGGTGGAGTTGAGGCAGCCTTCCGTGGAGGTCCGGATGGGCCTCATGCCCGATCGCGTCGGCAAGCAGGTGTTCGAGGTGGTGGCCCCTGCGCTTGAGGGCGAGGAAGTGGTGGAGAACAACCGGCGTTCGTTTACGGCCATCGTCGAGGAGAACCGGCTTGCGGTTCTCTTCGTGGAAGGCACGCCGCGCTGGGAGTACAAGTTCCTGAAACGCGCCCTCGAGTGGGATCCCGGCGTGGCGTTCACCGGGTTTATCCACGGCGCGTCCGGGCTCTTCCTGCGCCAGGGCGAGAAGGTGGGCACCGGCGTGCTGCCGGTGTCGCGCGAGGAATTCGCCCAGTTCCGCGTCATCATCCTCGGCGATCTCCCGCCGTCGGCCCTGTCTACCGTCCAACTCGAAGCGCTCAAGGAAGCGGTGCTTGAGGACGGCCGCGGCCTGATCTTCATTCCCGGCCCGCGCGCCCTGGAAGGCGGCGGCTTCGGCGCGACGCCCCTCGCAGACGTGCTGCCCGCGCTGCCGGCCTATGCCGCACCATCGGCCGCCGAAACCGGTTTTGTCCCGCAACTCACGGCGGACGGCCGCGAGCACCCCATCTTCGCCGGCCTGGGTGGCATGCTGGCGTCGGGCGGTGACTTCGAGCTGCCCGGCTGCATGGCGCTCGATGTCCCCAGTGCGGGCGCCACCGTGCTCGCCTACCACCCGTTCGAACACCACGGCGTCCAGTTGCGGCCTGTGTTTGTCTGCCAGGCGTCCGGACAGGGCCGTTGCCTCGTGGCCGGTGTAGACAGCACGTGGCGCTGGCGCATGTCGGCCGGCACGGACGCGGCGCGCTCGTTTCACGCGCGGTTCTGGGGGCAGGCGGTGCGCTGGCTCGCAGGGGAGGACGAGGAATCGGAGGGCGAGAGTTCGTTTACCGCCTACGCCAGCCGCGATTACTACGATGCCGGGCAGGAGGCCATCCTGCTCGCGCGACTGCGCCGCGAGAAGGGCGCGGCCGGCGAGGTGCGCGTGTCCGCCGAGATCCACGGCCCGGCCGGCGACACGCTGACTACGCCGCTCGAGTTCGTTCCGGAATCGGGCGGCCTCTACCGCGCCCGCCTCGAATTCAGCACCCCCGGCCGCTATACCGCCGAGGTCGCGGCACGACTCGAGGAACAGATCGTTGCCGAGGACACCGTCCAGTTCTTCATGGGCAGGCCGTATCAGGAGTTCGATCGCGTGGCCATGAATGAGAGGCTGCTGCGTTCGCTCGCCTTCGAGTCGGGCGGGGCGTTCCACACGCCCGAGGACGCGCAGGCGATTCCGGACGAGCTGGTGGCCGAGGCGGCGCAGCGGGCCGCGTTTGTCGAGAAGAAGTTCGCGCGTTCGCCGCTGGTGTATCTGTTGATCGTCGCGTGCGCATCCGTCGAGTGGTATCTGCGCAAGCGGCGTGGATTGATGTAGGAGATGGGGAGCGTGCATGAAGCCGAATCCGGGCAGAAGAAGAGCGGATCGTGAGTGACGCGAGCAACACGCTCGATGGCCTCCTGAAGGGTGTGCGCCGCGCCTGGTGGACGTCCGTCATCCTGACGGGCGCACCGCTGGTGGCGGGGGTCGCGTGTGCCTTCTTCCTCGCTGTCCTGCTCCTCGACAACCTGCTGCTCCTGCCCGCAGCCGCCCGGTGGATGTGCCTCGGCGTCGGCACCGTGCTGATCGCCGCTGCGGTGTGGCGGTGGCTTCTGGGCCGGCTGCCTGCCTTCGCGAGCGGCGAACGCCTCGCCGCCTATTTCGAGGAACGCGTCGACGGCGTCGACAACGAACTGATCAACACAGTGCAGTTCACGGCGGCGGCCCGATCCGGAGTGGGGGAGGGGGCGCTGGCCCATGCCATGGTGCGCACTTACATCGCCGCGGCAACCGAGCGCCTGGAACGCTACACGGGATGGGAGGCCTTCGAGCGAAGCCGGATCCGCTCGAGCCTGAAACGCGGCGCCTTGCCCGTCATGGCGTTGGCGGCCTATGCCGTCCTTTTCCCGGCCGGCTTCTGGAGCGGCGCGTTCCGGCTG
>JAFGTL010000790.1 GCA_016934125.1 Candidatus Hydrogenedentota bacterium | reverse complement strand
CCGGACGTGCCGTGGCGGGACTACGCCCTGCCCGGGCCGCCGCCGGAGTTGCCCGTGGTCGCCCTCGTGGGGCACCAGGCCGCCACCGGGGCCCGATTCATCATCGATCATTGGGAGCCCGCCCGCGATGCGCCGTCCCCGGCGTCCATCCTGAGCGACGCCGATCTCGCCGCCTTGGCCACGTCGCCCGCCCGGGAAGCCATCAAGGCGAACGTGATCGATCACTTCGCGGTGCTGCTCTACGCGCCCGGGCCGGACACGGCCCGGCCGGCGGTGGGCCGGGCAATCGAGGACTATGCCGACGCCACGGGCGAGGCGATTGCCCTCGTCACGGTGGATCGATCGGATCCACGGGAGCGCGTGCTGCTGTCGTTCGCGGGCATCGCCGAGGACGGGCCCGACTGGGCCGGCGTCGTGTTCGGACGCGGCAAGCTCGCGGCCCCGCCCCTCGAGGGCGCCGACATCACCGAGGCCAATCTGAGCATGCTGTTCGACGCCGTGGCCGCGCCTTGCACTTGCATCGAGTCTCCCGCTACCCTGGGAGTCGACATGCCGCTGGCCTGGGAGGCCTCGTTGGACGCCTTGACGGCGCCCCTGCTGCCGCCCGCATACAGCGAGGGCGTGCTCGAGGGACTTACACTGGATACACCTCGTCCCGCACCGCCGGTGATGGACAGTGAGCCGGTGCCCGATGCGGGGCCGGGACTCCTCGGGGCCGCGGCGGGTGCAGCCGGAGCGGCCGCGGCCGTGGCGGGCGGCGCGATGCTGCTCGTGTTCGTCCGCTTCCGGCGCCGGAACGCCTCACGATAGGAGATGAGAAGGTGGAACGCGTTACAGTGGCCCGGCTGATTCTCCGCGAGATCCAGCGGGCGAAGCTTAACACCGTCCTCTGCGCGGCCACGGTGCTGCTCGCAGTGGGCGTGCTCGTGGCCATGGTGTCTTTGACGCGGGCGTCCGTCGACGCGACGCGCGTCATGATGAAACAACTGGGGTTCAACGTGCTGATCACGCCGCCCGGCGTCGATCCGGGGCGGTATCAGGCCCTCGATTTCCAGGACGCCGACATGCCCGAGGACTACGTCGATCGGCTCGCCGAGAGCACGGCCCTGGCCCAGCACTTCGTCGGCAAGTATCAGAAAACCCTCCTCATCGACGGATGCACCGCGGTGCTGACGGGCGTGCGCCCCGAACTCCCGAAGCTCGGGACGCGCATGGCGCCGATGCCGACGGCCTACGTCGTGCCTGAGGGCCGGGTGTTTCTCGGGTTTGCGGTGGCGCGCGCGCTCCAGAAAGGCCCGGGCGACTCGCTCGCCGTCCTCGGCCGCGCGTTCACGGTCGACAAGGTGCTCGACGAAGCCGGCATGATCCCCGACGATATCCGCATCTTCGCGAACCTCCACGATGTGCAGGCCCTCGTGAACCGCCCGGGCCGTATCAACGCCATCGACGCCTTGTCCTGTTACTGCCCGGTGGACGTGGACGACATCATGGGCGCCCTGGAAGACAGCATCCGGCGGGCGCTGCCGGACGTGAACGTCAAGCCCTACACGGCCATCCTGAAAGCGCGCAACGAGCAGCGGCGCATGATGTATCGGCTCGAAGTCGCCGCGATCCTGATTGTGGTCGTCGGATCCGCCACGGCCATCTGGGGGCTGACGTATCAGAACGTGCGCAACCGCCGCCGCGAGATCGGCGTGCTCCGCGCGCTCGGCGTGGCGGACTGGCGCATCGCCATGCTCTTCATCGGGAAGATCCTGGCCTACGGTATCGTGGGCGCCGTAGCGGGCTGCGCCCTCGGGTGGGCGGCGGCGGCCCTGCTCAACACGACGGGCCGCCCCGTGACGCCGTCGGCGAACATGCTGATCGGGCTGGTGCTGGCCGCGCCGGCCGCGTCGATCCTCTTCGGCCTGCCGCCCGTGTTCACCGGGCTGCTGCAGGAACCCACCGAAGCCCTCAGAGACACCGCGGCGTAGTCGAACGGAAGAAACAGGCATGGACACGAAACACGGAATTCGCCTCGAAAACGTAAGCAAACACTTCCGCAAAGGCAGCGACGTGGTTCGCGCCCTGGACGGAATCGCCCTCGAGGTGCCGGGCGGCGCGCTCGCCACGGTGCGCGGCCCGTCAGGCAGCGGCAAGACGACGCTCATCAACCTCGTCGCCGGCCTGATGCGGCCGACCTCCGGGGCGGTGTTCGTGGCCGGGGAGCGGCTCGACGGACTGTCGCCGGCGCAGCGGGCCGCGTTGCGCGCACGCCGGATCGCCGTCGTGTTCCAAATGTTCCACCTCGTCCCGTATCTCACCACCATCGAGAACGTATTGTTGCCCACGCTGGCCGCCCCGGCCGCGCCCGGCGAGAATCTCGCCGAACGCGCCCAGTCGATGATTGCCGCCCTCGGCATCGAGCACCGCACCGGCCACTTCCCCGACGAGCTCTCTGTCGGCGAACGCCAGCGGTGCGCCGTCGCGCGCGCACTCCTCCACCGGCCCGAGGTCGTCCTCGCCGACGAACCCACCGGCAACCTCGATCCGGACAGCGCCCGGAGGGTGTTGGAGGCCCTCGATACCTGCCGGGCCGAGGGCGCAACCGTCCTGCTCGTCACCCATCACCCGGTGGACAGCATCCACCCGGATATCGAATTCCGACTCGAAAACGGCGTGTTATCGGGCTGAGCCTGGACGGGCTGCGCAGCCGCGCCCTCCGGGGGACACCGAACGGGAGGAGAGGCTCATGAAGCGCAGTGCCCTGATCGGACTGGCCGGCATACTCGGAATCGCGTTCCTGTCCGCATGCGGCCCGACGCAACCCATGTCGGACGCCATCCGGAACGTGAGCCTGCCCGATGTGCGCAAACATCTCGACGCCGGCTTCGATGCGAACGGGCCCGCCACGGAACACGGCAGCGGCAACACGCTCCACTACGCGGCCATGACGGCACGCCAGGCCCTCAAAGACGACGCATCGGGCGAGAAGCGCCAGGCCTATCAGAACATCGTGAAATGGCTCATTGGCGCCGGGGCCGGACTCGAGGCGCTCAACGACAACGGGAAAACGCCCCTTCACCTTGCGGTGCTCGAAGAGGCCGACGCGGTGGCCGAGGTGTTGCTGGAGTACGGCGCGGATGTGAACGCCCGATCGAAGCCGGAAGGGATGACGCCGCTCTACATCGATCTCTCCAGCTTCGATCCCAATGACAAGTACGACACCGGCCTGCTCGAACTGCTCCTCGCCCGCGGCGCGGACGTCAATATCGCGAACGCCGACGGCGTCACCCCCCTTCACCGCGCCGCCACCAACGGCATGCCCGAGGCCTGCAAGCTCCTCCTCGCCCGCGGCGCCAACGTCAACGCCCGCGACAAGGACGGGCGCACGCCCGTCACCTGCTGCGCCGTCAACGACAAACGCGCCGCCGAAACCGTCGATCTCCTGCTCGCCCACGGCGCCGATGTCACGATCCCCGATAACCGGGGTTACGTCGTGAATCAGGCGTTCATCATGGAGCGGGTGCAGCGCCGGGCCGGGGGGAGGTAGCCGCGTACGCCCGAAGGCGCCGCCCCATCGGCCTCAGTCTTTCAATCCCGTCAGCGAGATGCCCTCGACGATGTGGCGCTGGAACAAGGCGAACACGACGAGCACGGGGGCCGTGCAGATGAGGCACGCCGCCAGGGTGAGCCCGTACTCCACCGAGTAGGACGTCTGGAAGAGCGCAATGCCCACCGGGAGCGTGTACTTGTCGACGCTGTCAAGGAAGATGAGCGGCCCCATGAAATCATTCCACGCGCCCATGAACGTGAAGATGCCGAGGGTGGCCAGGGCGGGTTTCGATAAGGGCAGGATGATGCGCGCGTAGATGCCCAGGCGCGAGCAGCCGTCGATGGCCGCGGCATCTTCGAGATCGCGTGGGATGTGAAGGAAGAACTGGCGCAGGAGGAACACGCCGAAGGCGCCCGCGCCCGCCGGCAGGATCAGGGCCAGGGGCGTGTCCAGCCAGCCGAGCGCGTTCAGGATAAGGTAGACGGGCACGAGCATGAGTTGGCCCGGCACCATGAGCGTGGCCACGATCAGCGCGAAGACCGCCCGTTTCCCGGGCAGATCGAGACGCGCGAGCCCGTAGGCGGCCAGGGAGTCGACGGCGAGGATGAGCGCGGTGACGGCGCACGAGATGAACACGCTGTTGAGAAACCAGCGCACCATGGGGATCTCTTCGGCGTTGCCGAGGACTTCGCGGAAGTTATCGAGCGTCCACACCTGGGGCAGCACCGTCTGGAAATGGATGATCTCGGCGTCGGGCTTGAAGGCCGTCACCACGAGCAGGGCCACCGGCGCCGCCACGATCAGCGCCCCGGCCGCCACGGCCGCTTCAGCGGCCGCCTTCGCTGCTCTGCCCGTGCCCACCATGACTGCTGCGTGCCTTCCTTTCCCGGCCTGCGTCACCGTTCCCGCAGGATTCGGAATTGAGCGGCCGAAAAGGCCGCGATCACCAGAAACAAGAGCCAACTCATCGCCGAACCGTAACCCATTCGGTAATGGGTGAAGGCGGTTTCGTAAATGTATTGCACGAGGACGCGCGTCGAGAACTCCGGGCCGCCCCGGGTGATCAGGAAGGCCTGGCCGAACACCTGGAACCCGCCGATGACGTTCATGACGAGCACGAAGAGGAGCACGGGCCGCAACTGGGGCAGGGTGATGTGCAGGAACTGCCGCGTCCGGCCCGCGCCGTCGATGGCGGCCGCCTCGTAGTAATGCCGGGGAATGTGCTGCAGGCCCGCAAGCAGGATCACCATCGGGCCGCCGGCCGTCCACCACAGCGTCATGAGCACGAGCGATTTCATGGCCCAGCGCACATCGCTCACCCAGGGCGCTTTCAGTCCCAACGGGGCCAGCAGCGCGTTGAACAGGCCGAATTCGCCGTTGTAGAACCAGCGCCACAGGATGCCGGCCACGCTGATGCTGATGATGAGGGGGAGGAAGTAGGCGGCGCGGTAGAGGGCCTGGCGGCGGGCCGCCACGGCGTTGATGCCGACGGCCGCGATCAGCGCCATGCCGATGTTGAGCGGCACCGACATCACCACGAACCGGAACGTGGCCCCGAGGGCCTTCCAGAAGTACGCGCTGCCCAGGGCCTCGGCGTAATTGCCGAATCCGACGCATTTCGGCGGCGCGGGCGAGATCATCTCCCAGCGGAAGAAGCTCAACCCGAGGCCGTACACGAAGGGCACGAGCAGGAATCCCGCAAACAGCGTCAGATACGGCAGCAGGAAAAGGTAGCCGGAGAAGCGGCGGGCATAGGTGCGCGCGCTCATGGCATGCGCCCCGCTTCGGCCAGCATCTCGTTGTATCGCGCCACGGCCGCGTCGATGTTGGCCGTGGCTTCCCCGAGCGCGGCGGCCGGCGCGGCACTGCCCCGCAACGCCTTCTCGATGGCCGCGTCGAACTCGGTTTGGAACTCGAAGATGAACGGCACCCGCGGCAGATAGACGATGTCGGGAATCCGCTCGGCAAAGGCGGCCTGGGCCTCCATGCCGCGGAACCGATCGGAGTCGAGAAGGCTCTTGCGCACAGGGATCTGCCCGCCCTCAGCCCAATCGAGGGAGTGATCCGACAGGAACGCGATGAAACGCCAGGCGGCGCGCTCGTGGACGTCGTCGAGCCCCTGCCGCAGGCAGAGCGTGTGCGAGCTGGCCCATGCGGCGGGCCGCTCGCCCAACTGCGGCATCGGCGCCGCGCCGTATTCGAGATCGGTTTGCTTCTCGAGATCGGCGAGCATGTAGATGCCCTCGAACGCCATGCCCACCTTGCCCTGCCGGAAGCCTACCCACGAGTCGAAGTTCTCCGGCGGCGGGACAAAGCCCTTCTCGCGAATCAGGCCGACGCAGAACGCCAGTGCGGCCGCGTTTTCCGGGCAATCCACCGTGCATTTCGCATAGTCGGGCGTGAAAAACGCGCCGCCCCATTGGCTCATGAGCGTCACCATGTTGGTGCGATACCAGGTGAACACCAGCCCCCATTGATCGGGCCGCCCGTCGCCGTCCACATCGCGTGTGAGCCTCTCGAGGGCGTCCATGAACTCCTCGCGCGTGGCCGGCGGCCGCGCCTCGCCCGCCGCGTCCACGATGCCCGCCTCGCGGAACAGGGCCTTGTTGTAGTAGAGGCCGAGGAGGTGCACATCGAGGGGCACGCCGTAATGCACGCCATCCCGACCGACGGCCGCCCACACGTTTTCGACGAAATCCGCCTCGTCGATGCCGCCCGGGCCGCGCACCAAGTCGTCCACGGGCCGGATGAACTCGGCCAGCCGGAACCGCTCGAGGTTATCGGCATGGATGACGAACACGTCCGGCCCGCGCCCCCCCATGCCCGCCACGAACAGCTTGTTGTAGTACGTCGCCCAGTCCATGCGCTGCATGAGCACGCGCACATCCGGGTTTTCCTCGTTGAAGCGTTTGACGAGACGCAGCATCGTGCGGCCGTCCGGGCCCGTGAAGCCGTTCCAGAACCGCACCGTGATCACGTCCCGCTCCCCCACGCCGCATCCCGTTGCCGCAAGCAGCAGGAGCCCGGCCGCCACCGCGGCCCGCAACCCCCGTGCGAGGCGGGGGGTGCTGTGCGGGGAGATCGCGGCGCTCATGGATGCGCGCTCCGGCGGCTGGGCCGGAAAAAGGCTGTGTTCCAGGCGGGTGTGCAGCTTCGAATCCGATCTTCTCCACATGAACGGGCCGTCGTGTCGCTTCCGTTGAATGGCGTCGAGTTTACCCCGGGCCTCCGAGGGCAGTCAACGACGTGAAGACAAGCGGCAGTACGGCCGCGCAACCGTCTATCGCAGCGGGATTGAGGCAAAAAGCCAGGGGGGAGTTTGACAGGATTCACAGGATTGACAGGATGAACGGCAAGAGCGATCTTGTCAGTCCTGTCAAAAAGGGGCCTCCCCGCGAATGGGGCCGGAGCCCCGCGCCGCGTGGGGGCGCCCCGAGGACGGGGCGGGACTCTCCAAATAGCCCACGGCGCAGTGCCTTCCCAGGCACAAGCCGTGGGATCCACGCGCCTCCCCTCACCCCTCCGGAGCCCCGCGCATGCGGGGGCGCCCCGAGGACGGGGCGGGACTCTCCAAATAACCCACGGCGCAGTGCCTTCCCAGGCACAAGCCGTGGGATCCACGCGCCTCCCCCCACCCCTCAGGAGCCCCGCGCAGCGGGGCGGCACTCTTCAAATAGCCCACGGCGCAGTGCCTTCCCAGGCACAAGCCGTGGGATCCAAGGGCCTCCCCTCCCCCGTCCGGAGCCCCGCCGAACGGCGGGGCGGCACGCTGGATGGATGCGATTCACCGGGTGTCCGACGGTTCGTCGAGCCGGATTCCGTGTTTCTCCAACAACGCGCGGAATTCCTCCCGAAACGACAACCGGCGGTGGTGTTCATCCTGTCGCGCGATGTACGCGGCCACCTGTTCCCGCCTCGATGGACTTACGCTGAACGCGCCGTATCCCGCCTGCCACCCGAATGCCCGCCGTTCGGGCCATGTCCGGTGGATCCACCGCGACGTGTTGGCCTTCACCGCGCGCACCGCGTCGGCCACGGCCACGGTCGCCGGGAATTGCACCAGCAGGTGGACGTGGTCGGCCGCCGCCCCAATCCGCACGGGTTCACAGCCCAAATCCCGCACGAGGGCCGTGGCAAACGCCTCCAATCGCGCCCGTAACGCCGCATCGATCCGGCGTGTGCGGCCTTTCGTGCCGAACACGACGTGCACCAGCAGACACGTAGCCGTATGCCCCATCTGCGCCCCCCCCATGTTGGCACGCCGGTGCGTGCCGGGAGATTGTCGCTTCAACGCCCCATCGTTGCCCATTTTGGCAGGGGGGCCTGCGCCTATGCAAACCCAGCGTGCCGCCCCGCGTGGCGCGGGGCTCCGGAGGGGGGGGATGGGCATGCTCGATACCCACGGCTTGTGCCTGGGAAGGCACTGCGCCGTGGGCTATCTGAAGAGTTCCGCCCCGCCATTCGGCGGGGCTCCGGAAAGGGCAGGGGCGGCGTGGCAGCAGACTCCATGTGCCCCGCCCCCGTTGGGGCGCGGTTTCCTGACCGCGCCCTTCAACCTGCATTCTGCGGGGCTCCGGAGAGGACGCGAGGGCGGGGTAGACAACGCTGAGCTATATAGTAGAAGGGGTCTCATG
>JAFGTL010000789.1 GCA_016934125.1 Candidatus Hydrogenedentota bacterium | reverse complement strand
GGAGGACGGCAAAGGCTGGGGCGCCGTCGCCCTGTCGGACGACGACGGCGACACCTGGAGCGACGTCATCGACATCGACAACGCGGGCATGCGGCTCGATGCCGAAACGGACGTCATCGAGTTGAAGGACGGAGCGCTGTTCGCGGCGCAACGCGGCCGCGATGACACCATGGCCTGGGCGCGATCCACCGACAGGGGCCAGACGTGGACGGTGTCGGAGCCCTTCGGCTTCCCGGGCCACTGCCCCTACCTCCACCGCGCCGTCAACGGCATCATCCTCATGGCCCATCGCCGGCCGGAGACGAGCCTCCACTACAGCCTCGATGAATGCGCCTCCTGGAGCGACAACGTGCCCGTGGACAGCGTCGGCGGCGCGTATCCGTCCATGGTGAACCTGAAAGATGGCTCCGTGCTGATCGTGTACTACGAGGAAGGGGCCGGCTCGAGCATCCGCGCGAAGCGATTCCTGCCCACCCGGACGGGGATCAAATGGATTCCCGTCGATCAGGGGCCGGTGCCGCAGGCCACCGTCGTCGAACAGCGCAAGATCTGGGATCAAGCGCCCCACAACGCCTTCACCAGCCTTGTCCGATACAAGGATGAGTGGTTCTGCGCTTTCCGCGAAGGCGAGGGCCACGTCTCCCCCGACGGCGCGCTGCGCGTGCTCGTTTCGACAGATGGCGCCGAGTGGGCGTCCGCTGCGCGGATTGCGTCGGACACGGACGACTTGCGCGATGCCCAGATCTGCGTCACGGCGGATGGCCGCCTCATGCTCAGCGGGGCGGCTGTGGCCCAGCCGCGGCGCGACGGTGGGCTCCAGACACGCGCCTACTTCTCGGAGGACGGGCGGACGTGGAGCGAGGGCGTCGACATCGGCGACCAAGGCCTGTGGCTGTGGCGCGTGACGTGGCATAAGGACACGGCCTACGGGTTCGGCTATGCCACCGGGATCCCCGAGGCCGAGCGCTTCATCCGGCTCTACACAAGCAAGGACGGTGCCCATTTCGACACGCTCGTCGAGGCGTTGCGTCCGAACGAGTACGCCAACGAATCGTCCATGGTGTTCCTCGACGACGACACCTGCCTGTGCCTCCTGCGGCGCGACAACTCGTCGTCGTGCACGAACGGGCTCCTGGGCAAGGCGAAGCCGCCGTACACGGAGTGGGCGTGGCAGGATCTGGGCGCGCGGATCGGCGGGCCGTGCATGATTCGCCTGCCCGACGGCCGGTTCGCAGCCGCGGTGCGCCTCTACGACGGCGAGGTGCGCACGGGCCTGTGCTGGATCGATCCCGACGCGGGCACGCTCACCGAGTTCCTGGCGCTGCCATCGGGCGGCGACACGAGCTATCCGGGGCTCGTCTGGCACGACGGGCTGCTGTGGGTGAGTTACTACGCTTCCCACGAAGGCAAGACGAGCATCTACCTCGCCAAGGTGCGCTTCGACTGAGCCGGCGCCGGGCGTTCAATCCGGCAATCTGGAGGACACCAATGACTGCCTGCCAAATCCCAGCCGTGGTTCTCGTGTTGGCCCTGCTTCTATGCATCGGCATGCCCGTGCGTGCGCAGGAGTCCTGGCCCGCCCTGCCCGAATCGGACGGCGAGGTGGTGGTGCCCGCCCAGCAATGGCCGCGATCGCCCGGCCCGCGGACGATCCAGGTTTACATCCGGTATCCGGGCGGTGCGCTGGCAAACGTGACACCGGCCACCGGGCTCATGTTGAGCCTGCACAATTGGGGCGGAACGGGATGGACGGGCACCGCCGATCCCGTGCAGCTGGCGAACCGCTACAACCTCGTGGCTATCTGCGTCGACTATGTCCAGAGCGGGCCGTATGGCGATGAGGGCCGGGCGATTGCCCCGTACGATTTCGGCTATTTCCAGGCGTTGGACGCGTTGCGGGCGCTGTACTGCGTGTTCAACGGCCTGGACGAACTCGGCAGGCCCTTCGCCCGCGGCCGGATCTACGTGTCGGGCGGCTCCGGAGGCGGTAATGTCACGCTGATGGCGAACAAGCTCGCGCCGCGGACGTTTGCGTGCGCCATCGACAAGTGCGGCATGGCGAAGCTCACCGAGAACCTGGCATTCGGCTGGAAACAGGGCACGGGGCTGGACGCGGGCTACAGCGCAGATCCCGAGAGTCCGTTTCACCTGACGCGGGCCGCCCAGGCGATCCGGTTCGTCGGCAACCCGGAGCACGCCGTGCGCATGAAGGAACTGGGCAACACGGCCAAGTTGATCGTGGTGCACGGCGTCGACGACGGCTCGTGTCCGGTGGCCGATGCCCGCGAGATGGTGGCCAACATGCAAGCGGCCGGCCTTGACGTCGAGCCGCACTTCATCACCGATGCGGAGGTGGATGGCGACGTGTTTACGAGCACGGGCCACTCGATGGGCGATCGCACGCGGATCGTGTTCCACGTCGCCGACGCGTATCTGCTGCCCGACAGCCCGGACGCGTTGAGCCGTAGCGGGAAGACGGATTTCGAGTGTCGGGACGAGCGGGTGCAATACCGGACGCCGGGCGGGACGTACATCATCTCCTACGAGGCGGGCTATCCCGTCGGGCGGTTCGAGCGCCACACGGACTGAGCGCGCCCTGCGCCCGAGCGCGTCAGAACCGGTATTTCAGGCCCGTGGACAGGATGTGATCCCAGTCATCGACGTCCCCCGAGCCCGGATCGCTGTCGTACTCCGAGTTGAGGCCAATACGCAGATCGAGCCGGTTCGACAGGGGCGTGGTGAACGTCAGTTCCGACAGGAGCCGGTAGGTTCCGACATCGTCCAGATCCGGCTCGTAGGTGAAGTCGGCGGCGAACTTGCTCTTGGTGAACAGGGCCTGTTTGAAATGGACAACGCCCCGCAGGCTCACGGAATCCTCCGTCGTGGTTTCGTTACGAAACCGCAGTCCGTCGGCCTCCCCGATGAGTTCGAGCACGCGAACGAACCGCAGTGAGAAGGGATCCTCGACCACCCCCAGCAGGAACGCCTCCACGGCGTCATCCACGGCCTGTTCGGCGTTCTCGCGGGCCTCGTCCTCGTCCAACAGGCCATACTGCCGCCAGTACTCGCGCGCGTACGCGACGCCGACGTCCGCGGAGAGGCTGCGCGAGTCCGTCTTGATGAAGTCATAGCCCACGCCGGCCGCGGCGCGCAGCCGGACATCGAGCTTGCGCACGGCATCGTGATCCGCCCCGCCGAGGCCATAGAGATAGAGGCGCTCGCGCACGTAATGCTGGAGCTTGAGTTGGCCGCTGGCCTTCTGGGTGGTGCCCTCGGATTCGAGTTCGCCGTAGGCCGCACTCAGTGAGCCCGTGAGCACATCGCGCGGCCATTTCCGCCGCACTTCGATATCCGTCATCGCATCCACCGAATCGCTCTCTCCCCGCCGGAGGAGGAGGCTGGCCGACACGGAACCGGCCCACTTGTCCGCCTCGGCGGATTCGGGCGCGGGCTCGGGTGTGGGCGCGGCCTCGGCCGGCATACGCCGGGCGGCCGCGGGAACGGAAGCCCCCTGCCCGGGGCCATCCGTGATACGGGCCGCTCCATCCTCCGCGAAGGTGAGCCGTCCCTCGATGAGGGCGCGCCGCAGCGCCTCAACGCGGGCCGGATCGGTTTCTTCGACGGCGATGACTTCCTTCAGCGGGAGGGCGTCCGGGGTATCTTGGCCTGAGGCAAGATCGACGCGGCCCATCACCGGTTCGCCCGACGGGGCCTGGCCGGTGCGCACTACCTCGCGAATCGCGCTCCGCGGGATGGCGAGCGCATCGACATACTCCGTCTTGAGCGTAACGCTGTCGCTGTCACGGCCGGTGATGGCGCCAGTCAGCCGATCGCCATTGACGAGATACACAATGTCCTCAGCGGCTGCCGCGGCGGCCATGGCCGCGGAAAGAACAAACGATAGCCATATTCTCTGAACCATGGGGAACCTCTCGAAGCAGTCGGGCGTGGGTTTTCGAGTATGTTAAGGGCATGGCGCGGCACAATCAACTCGGCCCGCGCGCCCGAATGAGGCTTACGGCGCGGACGCCTTTCGCGGAGTTGCGATCCGTCTGGCCAGCGGCCCCAGCAGCACCAGGGGCAGCACCGTGCACATCACGAGGATGACTGCCAGGGCCGCCACCAACTCGTTCATGCCGTAGTGCATGAGCGTGAAGATCCGCACGGACAACGTCGTGTATCCCGGCGGGCAGACGAGCACGGCCGCGTTCAATTCGCCCAGGCACAGGATGAACGTCAAGAGCCACACGGCCGCGAAGGCCGGCGCCAGCAGCGGCGCGACGATCCAGATGAAGCCGCGCCACCACGATACGCCGCTGGCCGCGGCCGCTTCCTCGAGGCCCGGATCGAGCCGATCGATGGCCGTCTCCAGCCCTTTGTGTGCCACCGCGAAGAACCGGGCCACATAGGCCAGCAGCAGGATGCCTACCGTCTCATACACGAGGCCCAGCAGGCCGGGGCGGTTCCAGAGCCCGATCAGGCCGACACCGAGCACGGTGCCCGGAACCGCGAGCGACGCCAGCGCCGCCCAGTCGAGCGCGTTGCCCGCGCGCGGCCTCAGGCGTCGCGCCGCATAGGCGACCACGAGCGCCAACAGGGCCATCGCCGTGGCGGCAAGGGCGGCCGTCACGAGGCTATGGATCAACTCGTCCCAGGCCGTCTCGATGGCGCGGACATACGTCCCGAGCGCCCCTGCCCGCTTCATGAGCACCGCCACGGGCGCCACCACCGAACCCGCCACCGCCACGGCGCAGGCGGCCAGCCCGAGCCCGCGGCGGATGCGTCCACGCCCGGGCGGGACATGGCGCGCCTGGCCCGACCACGCCGGGCGCCGGGCGCCCCGCATGCATCGATTGCACAGATACAGGGCGAGCAAGCTTACACACAGCAATGGGGCGGCCGTGGCGGTGGCCCCGGGCGTGTCGTAGAACGCGCTGAACTTGGTGAAGACCTCGATGGTATACACGGGCACACACAGGAGCGAGGGCACGCCGAACTCGGCCAAGGCGAGGACGAACACGAGCAGGCCGCCGGCGAGGCATCCCGGGGCGGCCTGTCTCAGCGTGATGCCGAAGAACGTGCGCCGATCCCCCGCAAACAGCCGGCCCGCCTCTTCGAACCGGGCGTCGATCGAGTTGAGTGCGGCGCGTGTGGTCAGAAACACGATGGGGAAATGGCACAGGCTCATCACAAAGGCCGCGCCCGCGAGGCTGTAGACGTTGAGCGGCGGCGCGTCGGTTCCGAGCAGTTCCGTGAGCGCGGCATTGAGCGGGCCGCGCCGGCCCAGGAGATCCAGCCAGGCCAACGCGAACACGTAAGGGGGCACCACGAGCGGCACCATGAGCAGGGCCGTCCACGTGCCGCGCCCGGGAACGGCGATCCGCGTCACGACATACGCCAGCGCGGCCCCCATGGCCATGGCGCCGGTGGCCGTGAATGCCGCGAGGATGAGGCTGCCCTGAAACAGGGCCCACTGCCGGGGCGAGGTGAGCACGTCGGCGAATGGGGCGAACGGCGCGGCGGGTTCGGCCATGAGGCACGTCGCGAGCATCCAGGCCACCGGGGCCAGGGCGACGGCCAGGAACGCGAGCACGCCGGCGAGCAGGAGTGCCTTTGCCCGCCGATCGAGGGAGGTCACGGCGTGAATTCCTCCCGGATGAACGTAGCGCATGCCTCCATTCTAGACGCCAGGCCGGCGAAATCCACGTCCATCGTCTTGATCCGTTCGATCCGGGGCACGCTGGCGGGCGCGGTAACTTCAGGATTCAGGGGAATCTGCATCGAACGCCTCTTGGCCAACGCGATCTCGACCTCGGGGCTCAGCAGGTAATCGATGAGCCGCTTGGCGGCTTCCGGGTGGGGGCAGTCCTTGATCAGGCACACCGAATTCGGGATCAGGAGCGTACCGATCTCGTTCTCGCCCTGATCCGGGAACAGCCAGTGCGCGGGGAGCCCGTCTTCGACGGCGCCGTTGGCGTCGTCCGTGTCGGTGAGGCCCACCTTGAACTCGCCTTGGGCCACCATGTCGCGCACGGTGGCGTTGCCCGGAAGGATGGCTACATCGTTGGCCTTGAGGTCGCGGAAGAGGCGTTTGGCTGCGTCGTCGCCGAGGCCCTCGAACAGGGCCGCGGCGTGGGTGGCCGTGGTGCCGAACAGCGGAAGCGCGATGGCCGCGTCGCCGCGCCATTCCGGCTTCGTGAAATCGTAGATGGACTTGGGCGGCTCAGTGACGAGATCCGTGTTGTAGATGATGACGCGCGCCCGGGCGGCAAAGCCCGTCCAGTATCCATCGTTGTCCTTGAACCGCGCCGCGATGCGTTCGGTAGCCGGCGACTCATACGGTTGGAGCAGGCCCTGGTTCTTGAGGACGATCGTCTGCGCCACCTCGTTGTTCCAGAACACGTCGGCGCGGGGCACCGCCTTCTCGGCGATGATGCGGTTCACGAGGCCGGTGGTCTTTGTGGCCTCGGTGTCGTACGCCACCTTCACGCGAATGCCGGTTTGCGCCTCGAAGTCGTCAAGGATGGGCTCGGAGTACGTTTGATCCAGCGCCGTGTACACGACGACCTCCAGCCCGTCATCCTTCGAGCATCCCCCTGTGGCCAGGAGGACGAGCGCCGCCGTTCCCGCGATGGCGAACACCCGCAGGCGCCGCGAGATCCACCCTTGCATCGGCTTTCTCCTGTTGTGTGTCCCGGCGGACTATCTGGTATCATCTGTCAATGGCCGGTTCCGGCGAAAGGGATCACTGGCCGGCTCGGTGCCGGTGTCGGCGCCACGCCAACCGGGAATATCGCGCACATGAGCAGCAAGGATACGCGTTTTCTGGATTTCGATACGATCCGCGCCGACCTCGGGCTCGGCACAGAGCTGGACTCGTTCCGCGATGGATGGGAGGAGTCGCAGCGGGCCCGGCAGACCGACGGCGCCGGATTCCTGACACCACCCACCGTCGAAGAGGCCTGCCGGTTCCTGCAGATGGAGCCGGCGCTGGCCCACGCCTTCAATGAGGCGCTCCCGCTGATTGCCGGGAACGACGCCCTGCTGTGTCTCGCCTGGCACTGCCACTGGCTCCTGTTCGCGTCCGCGCCCGAAAAGAAGGCCTCGCTCGGCGCCGTGCCCGAACTCCCCGAATCCCTGGGCCCGGCCCGGGACTGGCTGTACGCGTTCGTCTATCTGGCCGGCGTTCCCCATGTGCGCGAACTCCATCGAGCCCGCGGCGTCGACGAGTCGGTGACCGTGGAGACACTCGGCGATCTGGCCCTGTGGATGCGCGAATACCGCACCCGGTTCGGCCGCTGGGGGTTCGGCCAGGCGGGCTGGCTCACGCGGCACGTTTCGGGCCGGCTCTATCAGTTGGGCCGGCTCCAGTTCGAGACCACCTGCTTTCCTCTCGATTTCCACGTGTTTCAGAACCGCGAGGACGGCGAAATCGTCGCGCTGACGGGGGACGGCCTCCGCTTCCGTCATGACGGCCAGTTCGACGGCACGAACGGCGTCTTTGACGAGGCCCACGCCTGGACTTCCTTCTTCCACGAGGACGAATCCGAGGTGCGCGGCAACCTGGTTACCATCGACGGACGCGCCGTGCATCACGCCGTCGATCTGCCGCTGGACGAATGGGATTGCGCGTTGAGGAAGGGCGATCCGGTGCTCAGCGTGCACATCCCCGCCACGGGCCCGCTGGATCACGCCGCCTGCGTCGCTTCCTACCGCCGCGCCATGGCGTTCTTCCCGGCCCACGTGCCGGAGCATCCCTTCAAGGGCTTCTACTGCAACTCATGGCTCCTCGATTGCCAACTCGGCGAGCATCTTCCGGAGTCAGCCAACATCGTCCGCTTCCTGCGCGACTGGTATGTCCTGCCCGCGCCGAACGCGAGCAGCGCACAGACCATCGAGCGCGTGTTCGGGTGGGATGTCACGGATCCATTCGAGCAGCCCGCCGACACGACGCTGCGCCGGATCGTGATCGAGCACATGAAACATGGCGAGCGCTGGCGAAACGCAGCGGGCGTCATCATGCCCGTGGATCTCCAGAAGATTCGGTGACGCGGCAGAGGGGCGGCCGTATCAGCGTCCCGGCCAGTTCGCGACCACCTCCACAAGCGCGGCGTAGTTGTCGTAGCATTGCCGGCTCATCTCCGGCACGTAGGGTGACGCCGTCGGGCACACGATGAGGCCGCCCCCATCGTCGAATGCGTCGCGGATCAGGCCCTCCGCGGCCGCCCGGATCCCCTCCGGCGTCTCGGTGTACATGTCGCCGATCTGGATGTTGCCCTCGATGCACGTCCGGCCGCGGAACACCTCCTTCGCCATGGCGGGCGTCACGTCGCCCATGGGGGGCGCCTCGATGGGGTGGAGCACATCGGCGCCGAGATCGAGGAACTGGGGGAGCACGGCCTTCAGCGGCCCGTGGCAATGCACGTGCAGGCGCCCCCCGGCTTCATGCACCCCATCCGCGATCTGGCGGTCGTAGCGGACGTTGAACTCGGCGAAATCGCGAGGGCTGTGCAGGGGGGGCGCAACGTACTCCTGCCCGAGCAGGGCGAAATGGGGCCCGACGCCCGCCCCTACCAGGTATCGGGCTACGGCGAGCATCTGATCCAGCCGGCGCTGCATGAGCGCATGCAGCAGGCCGCGGTGCTCGACGCTGAACTCGGCGAACCGGGCCGAGCCGAGCAGATCGGCCACGAGCCCGGCCGGGTTGAGGCCCAACCCCACCTCGACGATGCCGCGATCCCCGGCCTGCCGATCGAGCTCGAAGAACGACGAGACGTCGCCGGATACCGTGGATATGGGTAGAGAAAGGTACTTCTCGGCATCCTCGACGGACTTGAGCAGGTGTTCCTCCTGCATGCCGGGCTGGCCCTTCCGGCCCGACAGATAGACAGATCGCAGATCGCCGGCCGGCGTGTGGACAATCGTCGTATGCCGCTCGAAGT